>DASQPH010000074.1:0-49676 GCA_035644055.1 Chthoniobacterales bacterium | reverse complement strand
CGCGAACACGCTTACCTACAAAGTGAAGAAAAACGGCAAGGATGTCGGCAGTGGCAAAGTCGTCGTCTCGGCTGACGGCAAGAGCCGCACCGTCACGGAAAGCAATACGGGCAAAGACGGTAAGGAAGCGACCACGACTGCGGTTTTCGACAAGCAGTAGGGTTTCATCGTTTGAATCACGAGCCGGTCAGCGCCGTGCGCGCTGGCCGGCTTTTGCTGCGTATCGAGCATGACGCGAAAAGCACGTCTGGTAGGTCTGACGCTGGCGCTGTGGTTCTGTGGAGCGCTTGGGGCTTCGGCATCGGGAGTTCTCACTCAGGTGAGGCCGCCGATGCCTCAGGTGCTGATCGGAGTTCTAACGGTCGCGTCGTTGACCGCCGTTTTCAGGGTGCCGATCTTTCGAGCGTGGGCGGATGACGTCTCGCTTCGAGCACTCGTGGCGATCCATCTGACGCGGTTTGTTGGCTTTTACTTTCTTCTCCTGGCGCGACAAGGCGCGCTAGCCGCGAGCTTCGCTGTTCCGGCTGGGTACGGAGATATTTTCGTGGCGATTCTCGCGCTCGGTTTGATTCTGATCGGCGAACCAAGGACGCGATGGCGGCGCGGTCTGTATCTCATCTGGAATTCTCTCGGGCTCGTGGACATTCTCCTGGTCGTTGGCAACGCGGCGCGGGTGGGACTGGCCGATCCACAATCGATGCAGCCGCTGCTGCGATTTCCGCTAAGTTTGTTACCGACGTTTTTGGTACCGGTGATCATCACCAGCCACATCCTCATTTTCCGTCGGCTTTGCAGATAAGGGATTCCGGCGAACGGTGTCGCACTTGTTACTTTTGAGTTCTGTTGTGCGCGTAGCATGTGTTAAATTAGGACCGGAGGTTCACCTGATATGAAAAAACTGAATTCGGCGATTGTTCTTCTCGTTCTGACTGTCTGTGGGCTGTTCTTCGCGGGCGCGAGCCAAAGCGCGGCGGGGCCATCGGAATATTATTCGCGAGGCGCGAACGGCATTCTGCGAATGAAGCATTCGGTCACGCTCGGGATCAATATTCCGATCGACGTCTGGATTGATGGCAGGCACGCGGAAGCGTTCGCGAGGGGACACGTTTTCCAGCGGCAGCTCTCACCGGGCCGGCATGATCTGTATGCCAGTCGCCCGGGTCAGCTCTACAGTTCTTTCTACGGCACGCTCGATGTTCAACCCGGAACGACCTATTCGTTCGTGGTGAAATCCACGCCGAACCAGATCTATCTGGTGCCCGTGAGCGGGTTCGAGTGACGTCGAGCAGAGGGACGAATTTCGAACTTCGGATTTCCGATTTGGCTGGTAGGCTCTTCTTCACTATGAACATAAAACTTCTGGCAGGAATGTTGAGCGTGCTCGCGCTGGTAGCATTGGAGGCGGCCGAAACCCAAAGCCCGGCGCCGGCGACGACCGACAAGCCAACAATGCATACGGAAAACCAACCGACAGCGGGACAGACAGCGCCCGATTTCAGTTTGCCGAGCGGCGACGGGTCGGCCGTGAGCTTGAAGGATTTTAAAGGAAAATGGGTCGTGCTCTATTTTTATCCAAAGGACTTCACGAGCGGTTGCACGCTGGAGGCGAAAAACTTCGAGCGTGATCTGTTGAAGTACCAGAGCGAAGGAGCGGTCGTCGTCGGGGTGAGCGTCGACACGGCGCAGTCGCACAAGGATTTCTGCACGAAGGAAGGATTGAACTTCAAGTTGCTGGCTGATCCGGAAGGCAAAACGGTGGCGGCCTATGGTTCCGGGATGGAATACAAAGGCGCGAAGATGGCGGCCCGAAACACGTTCCTGATCGATCCGCAGGGCAAGATCGCGAAGGTCTATACATCGGTGAAGCCAGCGGAACACAGCGAGCAGGTTTTGAAGGATCTCGCGGAGCTGAAGAAAAAGGCCTAGTGGGGGACAACCCGACAGAATTCCAGGGACTTCGCACCGTTATCTATCGCGCACCGGATTTGGCGAAGGCCAAAAGCTGGTACGCGAAAGCGTTGGGGATCGAGCCGTACTTCGACCAACCGTTCTACGTCGGCTTCAATGTCGGCGGCTATGAACTCGGGCTCGATCCGGATGCTTCCAGCACGCCAGGCGGGAAGGCTGGCGCAGTGGTTTATTGGGGCGTGGCAAATTCCGACGCTGCTTTCCAGCGCCTGATTTCGCTTGGAGCAACGGAGCGCTCAGCCGTGCAGGAAGTAGGGGAGGGGATTCGCGTCGCGACTGTCTTCGATCCATTCGGCAACATCTTCGGAATCATCGAGAATCCGCATTTCAAACTGCCGTAAGCGCGCACGGTCGTGCAGCGCACTGACGGCGGGCGCAACCAGGCAGAGTTCGTCAACGGCCGGGCGTTGACTTTCATTCGCAGCCGGTCTCGTTCTCTTATGGTGAAGCAGCGGCGGTCCCCAAATCGACGGCGCCAGCGAGCTATCATTGCCTTCGAAATGGTGCGGTTGGATCGCAGAGCCGTGGAGCCGCTTCATCATCAACTTTATCGTCAGATTCGCGACGAGCTCAGATCGGGAAACTTTAGCCGGAGTTCTTCGCGGCTGCCTTCTTCACGAACTTTGGCGGCCGAGCTCGGCGTTTCCAGACTCACGGTGAACGAGGCTTTCGCGGAACTTCACGCCGAAGGCTATCTCATGACGAAAGGCGGTTCGGGCACGTTCGTAGCGGACCCGCTTCCCGATGCCTTTCTGGCCGCGGACCACGGGAAAGTATCACCGCAGCTCAGGCAGGAGAGGCACATCTCTAAGAGAGTAAGCCGAATTCCAGACGCGCGGACGCGGGACGAGTTTGACCTGGGTCCAACCAACGCTCCACCCGGCACCCTGTTGCAGTCCGGCATTCCAGCAGTGGACGAATTTCCGATCGCGATCTGGGAACGGCTGCGTGCACAACTCCTGGCGAAGAAGGGAGCGAATTTGTTACGCTACGGTTCCAATCGCGGCGACTCCGATTTGCGCGAAGCGCTCTGCGCTTACCTGTGCGACTTCCGTGGCGCGCGTTGTCACCCGGACCAGATTCTCATCGTAGCGGGAATGCAACAGGCGATGTTGATCGCCGCTCTCGCCATCCTGGATCCGGGCGACCGGGCGTGGATCGAGGATCCCGGTTTTCATCAGGCCCGCAAAGTGTTTGCCCTGGCGGGAGCGAAGATAGTGCCGCGACCGGTCGATCGGGAAGGAATCGTGATCGGTCGCGCGTCGAGCGGCGCTGCGCCCAAGCTCATTTACGTCACTCCTTCGCATCAGTTCCCGCTCGGGGTCACGATGAGTCTGAAAAGGCGAAAGGCTGTGCTCGACTTCGCGGAAAGACGCGGCGCCTACGTCCTGGAAGATGATTACAACGCCGAGTTTCGCTTTAGCGGCCCGCCGCTTCCCTGCCTGCAGGGATTGGACCGCAGCGGACGCGTGATTTACGCCGGCACCATGAGTAAGATTCTCTATCCCTCTTTGCGGTTGGGATATCTTCTCGTCCCGGCGCCGCTGGCCGACGCAGTGGCGAAACTTCGTACGGCCATTGACCAACATTCGCCGACGATCGATCAGGCGACGCTCGCTCGCTTCATCAACGAAGGGTTTTATCTCAGCCACGTCCGGCGAATGCGAAAAGTTTATGCGGAGCGGCGCGAGATCTTCATCGAGCTGTTCAACCGATTCCTCGGAGACCGCTTCACCCTCGAGATCGCCGATGCCGGTTTGCATGCGCTCGCCTGGCTCCGGTCCCCGGAAGATTTGTCGCGGCTCCAGGGCCTGAAACCGGACCTCGGAGTAAAGATCAGTGCGCTCTCCTTCTTCTGCATCGAGGCCAAGCTTCCGCCGGCCTTGGTCTTGGGTTTTGCTGCCTGGACGCCCGCCCAGATTCGGGAGGGATTGACTCGGCTCGCGCGCGCTCTGGAAAAAAATTAGGTCAGCGCGTTTTCTTCCGCGCGTTTTGTCTGGAGCCGGAGCTGTCCGCATGCGGCTTCGATGTCGTGGCCTTTTTCGCGGCGCAAGGTCGCGACGACGCCGTGACCGCGCACGATGGAAAGAAAGCGCTCCTGTTTTTCGCGCGACGGACGCGACCATTCCAGACCTTGGACGGTGTTGTAGGGAATCAGATTGATCCGCGCGCCGATCCGCCGGGCGTGACCGGCCAGTAAATGCGCCTGTTCTTCGCTGTCGTTCACGCCCGCGATCAAAATGTATTCGAAGTAGATCCGCTGTTTTTTCCGGCTGGCGTAGTAATCGCAGGCGGCGAGCAGAGTCGTTAGGTTGTATTTGCGGTTCACCGGCATGATCCGGTTGCGCACTTCGTCGGTCGCGCCGTGCAGGGAAATCGCGAGCCGGCTTTGGATTGGTTCGTCGGCCAGTTTTTTAATCTGTGGCGCAAGACCGCTCGTGGAAACGGTAATGTGGCGCGCGCCGATTTCTAGGCCCCAGGGTGCGTTTATGATTCGGATGGCGCGGACAACGTTCGCAAAATTCGCGAGCGGTTCGCCCATTCCCATGAACACAACATTGTCGATCCGTTCGCCGGTTTCTTTTTCGATGGCGAGGAGTTGCTGCACGATTTCGCTCGCGTCGAGATTCCGCGAAAACCCGTCCAGCCCGCTCGCGCAAAATTTGCAGCCGTAGGCGCAACCCACCTGTGTGGAAACGCAGATCGTCCGCCGATCGGAGCGCGCGCCGTAGAGGGCAGGCGACGCTGGAATGAGGACGGATTCGATGAGACTGCGGTCGCCGAGGCGGAACAGGAATTTTCGCGTGGTGTCTTTTGAACCAAGCACGCGAACCGTTTCAAGCTCACCGAAACGAAATTCGTCCGCCAGCTGTTGCCGCAGCGGGTGCGGTAAATCGCTCATCTCATCGAAGGAACCGATTCGCTTTTCGTAGAGCCAATCGACGATCTGTTTCGCGCGATACGGCCGCTCGCTCAGCGTCGCGAGATGATTTTCGATCTCGTCGAGGAGCAGCGAATGGATCGCTCGTTTCGCGGGAGCCGGCACGGCGGAGGTTACGATATGGAGGGAGTGCGTTCAAAGGCGGCCGCACATTTCCTCAATCCAGGAACGTCATCGTTCCTGTAACCGTCCGTCGCCCCATTGGCCACCCTCCCTGCACCGTTTCACTGTCGTGGACGACCAATTCTGTCGTTTTGAAGCGGCGATCGCCGGCGACCATCCGAGCTTTCTTGCGCCACGCGTCCTTTAGAACGTCGGGTGAGACTCCGCGTAAACTGACCACAACAATTTCATTGCTGTGCGGGTAGAGCGGCGTGACGAAGAACGCGATCGAGCGCGAAACGCCTGGTGGCCGCGGCTCCTGGACAACACAACTCGTTAGGCAAACGAGCGCAGCGAAGATCAAGAGTTGCCCGCGTCTCACATCAACGGTTCGGCCGCCGTGCGCTGAGTCGTGGTGCTGACAAGGATCAGTTTTTTCGCTAGTTCAGCCGCGGCTTCGTTGGCCATTCGCGGCCAGAGCGCCGGATTCGCTTCCAGCTTTTCCAGGAGCGCGGTTGTATTGCTCACTGCCCATTCGTCTTTTCTCCAAAGCACCGCGCCATCGCGTCCGGTGAGTGTCGCGCGCGCGACAACGATTCCTCCCAGCTCGCGGCCATGGACTGGACCGACGCCGTAAGCAAGGACGTCGATTTTCAAATTCGTGTCGGCATTATTCGCAGCGAGCTTTAGTAATTGCGAAGTCCGCAGGGCCTCCTCGGTCTGCCGCCGCACCACGGCGCGAATATCGATCGGGTTCTTCGAGGCCGCAGCGTCAAACCGCTGAAAACCGGGACCCTCGGAAGCCGCGCCGACCATCGCTCCAATCAAGCCGAACATGCCGCGCGAACGTTTCCCGGTAATGTCGCGATAAACATAGTGGGCGGGCGCATTGATTTCCGGATCGAGCGCCACGCTTCGATATTTGGAACGATCGATGGAGCTGAGCGGTTGCTGCGCGCAGCCGGTCAGGAAGAGAACGCCAAGGAGAAGGGCGCCGGAGCAAGAGGGAAGTTTTGACATCGGCCGATATTGTCGATCTCGCGAACGTCGTCAAGCGCTCGACGGACGCCGGCCAAAATTCATGATGGCGTTCAGAGAGGACCCACCCAGAGTCCACCACGGACACAAAGATGAATCTACCTATTTGGGTTAAGTTCTTCGGTCGACGGTATGGTTGCGACACAAGAGACGAATCGGACCCCGCTGGCGCTGGGTTGGGAAGCGGCAAAGGCAAATGCGGTGCCGGGCTTCGTGCTTCAGGCAGCGATGCTCCTCGTCTTGATCGGCTACTATTTAAGTGCGCCGTTCGCCGGTTTTCTGAATCGTCTGGCGCAATATAAGAGTGAGCATGGCCTCGCGTTTGTCGTCGGCGCCGCGGTGCTCGCCGGCGCGATCGTTCCGGAACTTTTCGTGATCGTCTTTTTCCAGCGGGGCCGTTTTCGGCGGGAGAATCTGCGCAATCTTGCGTTCACGATTCCGACCTGGGGCATCGACGGGATCCTCGTGGATTTGATGTATCGGTTGAACGCGATCTGGTTCGGCGACGTCACGACTATCTCGGTTGTGACGGCCAAAATTCTGGTCGACCAGCTCGGCTACAATCCCTTTTTCGCTGCGCCGGCCGAGGTGCTCGTCTACGAATGGAAGAACGAAGGCTTCTCGTGGAAGTCCGTTTGTCGCGCGTTCACGTGGGAACATTATCGCGACAAGATCGTGCCCACGCTGCTTGCGACCTGGGCGGTTTGGGGACCGCTCATGGCGATCATTTACTCGCTGCCGTTCGCGTTGCAGTTCCCGCTTTTCAGCATGGCGCTCACTTTTTGGGTGCTGCTCCTTACCTACATGACCAATCGCTTCGCGGGAAAGATCGAGGCGGACGCGCCGCCTGCGTTGTCGGTCGCGAAATCGTGAACGGCCCGGTGGACGAACCTGCGGAAGCTGTCATCGTCTCCGCCGACTAATGAGATCGCACGAAATTTTTCAGCACATGTCGCCGGCGCTGGCGGCGGAGATTTTCACTTTCCTGCAAACGGAACAGAAACCGGTTTACAAGGCGGCGATCCAGGGACTGGCGAACCAGCGGAATCTGCGCGGCGTTTTCATCGAGCGAAAACCGCCGGCCGAGCGTTTCCCGTGGATGCAGGCGGCGTTCGCCCGGAAGATCAGCGACTCGCTGGCGAGTCACGTGTTGCAGGCGTGGCTGCTGGGCGCGAACAAGGAAATGCTCTGCGATTTTCTCGACGCGCTCGAGATCAAGCACGCGGATGACGGCACCGTGGATGAATTGCCCCCGGAGGTGCCGAAGGAGAAAATCGCGATGGCCGTCGATCGGTTGCTCGGCAAATATCGCGCCGAAAATGTTGGCGCTTATCTGCACGCGTTCCGCGACATGGACAACACAGTGCAATGGCCGGCGCTCGACGAGGTTCTCGCCGAAGAGGCGCGGCTAAAGCTCGGGTAGGGGCGATTCACCAAATCGCCCGCCGCCTTCCAAAGCCGGCGCGAAATCTGACAGGCGATTTGGGTCAATCGCCCCTACCTGCAAAGTGAAGCATCGCTTCGTGGACGCCGGCGCCATGATTCTTCATCGCGACGTAACCGCCGGCGGAATGGACCGCAGCCTTCACTTCCGGAATTGCATTCGCCGGACAAGCCGGGTAAGCGGCGAAACGGCCGTCCAGCATCGAAATGTCATTATGATGATCGCCCGCGGCGAAAATCTGATCGCGCGGAATCGCCAGGAGCCGCGATAATTCCGCCAGCGCTGCGCCTTTGTGGTAATCCGCGTGACAAAAGCGCAGATACACTGTGTTGCGCTGATAATGAAACTTCGGCTGCTTCGCCCGGGCGCGGTCGACGAATTCCGTCACTCGATCGAGCTCTTCCTCGTTCTCCGCCACGAGGCCTTCCAAGCCCGCGCTATGGTAAAGAAGGCGTGCTTTGGTTTTCTGCGTCACAAAATCCACCACTTCCGCCAGGACCGCTTTGGCCGAGTGAAAGAGCTCGGCATGTTTGCGGGCCACTCGCTCGTTCCAGTCTCCAAACGGTTCCCATTTCGCTCCGCCGTTGGAGGAACGCCGGAAGATGTCGCGCTCGCTGGTGAGGATGAAATCAGGATGAATGGGAAAATCCAGGTCGGCCAGGCCCGATTCCAGCAAATCAACCGAACGCCCGGTGTTGATCGCCCAGGCAGCACCTTGTTTTTGCAATTGGGCGATATGCTCGAGGCAGGCGCTATCGAGCATGGGATCGCCGCCGTGGGCGACGAGCGTACCGTCAAAATCGGTGCTGATAAGGCGAATCGTGGCCATGGAAAGCGCCTAACTTAGAAACGGATTTCGGCGGCCGCAACGAATTGCTCGATACGCTTGCCGGCCGTGGCCATCAGGCTACAATCGAAGCGATGAAATCGGCCTACGAATTGGCGATGGAGCGCCTGGAGAAAAAGACGCCGAGTCTGGCGTTGACCCACGAGCAAAAGGCGCAGATCGCGGACATCGATGCGACATTCAAAGCACGCATTGCCGAGCGCGAATTGTTCCTGAAAGCCGAGATCGCGAAGGCCACCGAGGCCGGGAATCTCGAAGAAGCGGAATCTTTGCGGAAGCAGCTCGCCATCGATATTCGCCGGCTGCAGGAGGAGGCCGAATCTAAAAAAGAGAAGCTCCGCGCTTCCTTTGCGGGGTAGCCAGTTGGGCGGCCGCTCCGCTTCCTCAATCGACCCGGGGCGAAACTCCCTCGAGCGCCCGGACGGACGCAAAATCTGGTCGGCAGTCTCGGCCGTTCCTCACTTTTGCGGCTCCCAGCGGTGCCAAAGATTTTCTATGAAAAGATGTTTTTTTTCTTGCTTCCCAGAGGGAAAACGCCGTAGAAAGGAGGCTGTCGGCAAAAAAAATTCCCAAGGGCATAATAATTGTTATTGACGTTGAGAATCAATTATGACAAATATGGGAAACATAAGAGATAAGCCGGGACTGCAAGGGTTGTGGAAACGGCGCCAACAAACAGCAATAACAAATAGGAATCAGGAGAAAACCAAATGATCAAACGTAACTTCGCCGCCGCGCTCGTCGCCGCCGGAATGTTCGCAATCGCAGGAGTCGCTCAAGCGACAGTCCTTAACCTCGGCTCCAGTGGTAGTGGCTCCGTCAATGGCGCCCTTTTTCAAACCAATAACGATCATCCGACAGGCACCGGCGTTTACGATCCGTTTTTGACGGTCCAGAACAGCCCGTGGGAGCAAGGCTATAACAGCTCGGTGGGTAATTTCGACACCAAACGCGAGCCGCAGTGGAACCACGAAATTCAGTTCTCCGATCTCCAAACCACCACCATCAACGGCACCGCCTACTTCGGGTTCTCCGTTGACATCAACGAGCCAGGGGGCAACAAGTCCGGCATTTCACTGGACAGCCTGTCGGTCTGGACCTCGTCGACGTTGCAGAGCAGCACGTCGACCGACAGCAGTGGATTCTTCAACGGTTCACTCGGCACGCTCCGCTACAGCCTCGGCGCCAACCAGGTGTTGTATGACGATCAGAACACCGGCAGCGGCGGGGGCGACATTAACATCTACATCCCGGTTTCCTTCTTCGCCGGTACTCAAGCGAGCGACTACGTTTACCTGTATCAGCGCTGGGGTAACTCCGACGCCAACACGAGCAATGGCGGCTTCGAAGAAACCGCTCTGATCCGTGGACTCGCCCCGGTTCCGGAAATGAGCGCGTTCTTCCCGATCGTCGGCCTCCTCGTTGCGGTGGGTTCGACCAGCATCCTTCGCCGCCGCCGGGCCGCGCAGGTGAAGTCCTAAGCAGTTTCCTTTTTTCTTATCTCCATTGTTTGGCGGAGGCGGCAGTGATCCTGCCGCCTCCGTTTTTTCCCCCGAAAAACTCCCGTGAATCGGCGATTGCCAATGCCGCATTCGCGCGCCTAAGTTAGCCGCCCTTCGAAAACATGTTCGCGCTTCAACCCGAGATGAAGGTCTTCAGCGGCTCCGCCAACCGCGAGCTGGCGCAACGGATTTGCGACTACATCGGCACTCCGCTGGGACAGGCGACTATCAGCTCGTTTCCCGACGGGGAGACCTACGTCAAGATCGATGAGAACATTCGCGGCCGGGATGTTTTTATCATTCAACCCACCTCGCCCCCGACCAATCAGCATCTGATGGAATTGCTGATCATGGTGGACGCCGCGCGGCGGGCGAGCGCGGATCGGATCACCGCCGTGATTCCGTTTTTCGGTTACGCGCGGCAAGACCGGAAAGATCAGCCGCGAGTTCCGATCACGGCAAAGCTCGTCGCAAACCTGCTCCACGCTGCCGGGGTAAGCCGGGTGCTGACGATGGATCTTCACGCTCAGCAGGTGCAGGGGTTTTTCGATATCCCGGTAGACCACCTTTATTCGATGGGCGTGTTGCTGAAATACCTGCGAACACGGCTAACGCGAAAACTCACGGTCGTTTCGCCCGACGTCGGCGGATTGAAAATGGCGTCCGCGTATTCACAGGCACTCGGAGCGAACCTCGCCATTGTCGCGAAGCAACGAAAGAGCGCGACGGAAACCAAAGCGCTTTACGTGATCGGTGAGGTCGCCGATTCCGACGTGCTCCTGGTGGATGATCTGACAGAAACCGCGGGCACGCTGACCTCGGCTGCGACGGTCTTAAAGGAACGTGGCGCGCTCCAAATCTACGCGGGAGTCGCCCACGCGGTTCTGGTCGATGTTGCGATTCCCCGGTTGCAAAAATCCCAGATCGAGGAATTAATAACCACGAACAGCACGCCCGTGCGGCCGGTGGAAGGATTCAAGACCACCGTGCTTTGCATCTCCGAGCTTCTCGGCGAAGGCATTAAACGAATCCACAATGACGAATCGGTTTCCTCGCTGTTCAAGATCGACAACGACGCGGAGAAAAATTGAGACATGGCTAAGCAGGTAAAACTTACGGCGGAACGGCGGACGGCCATCGGGCGTTCGGCCGTGCGAAAACTTAAGGCGGCAGGCTCGGTGCCGGCAGTAATCTACGGCTCGAAGGACAAACCCGAGGCGCTTCAGGTTTCGAAACGTGACATCAACGCGCTGCTGAGCCACGCAGCCGGTGAAAACATTCTCGTGGAACTCGAGGTTGCGGGGCAGAGCCGGCTCGCGCTCGTGCAGGAAGTCCAGCATGCGCCTGTGGGCGGCGCCGTGTTGCACGTCGATTTCCACGCCGTCTCGCAGGATGAAGTCATCCAGGCCGACGTGCCGCTCGAACCGGTCGGCACCGCCAACGGCGTCAAGAACATGGGCGGCTTGCTGGAACAAAATCTTCGTTCGCTCGCGATCGAATGTCTGCCGCGCGATCTGCCGGACGTCATTCGCGTCGACGTTTCCGCGCTCGACATTGGCGATTCGATTCACGTGCGCGAAATTCAGCTGCCCGCTGGCGTGACTACCCGAATCCAGCAGGAACTGACTGCGTTCTCGGTGCTTGCTCCGACGGTGGAAGAAGAACCGGTGGCCGCGACGGCGGAAGCCGCGGCGGGACCGGAAGTCATCACGGCGAAGAAGGAAGAACCGGAAGCGGGTGCTGCTCCGGCTGGCGCGGCCCCGAAGGAAAAAGAGCCGAAGAAATAGGTGGATCGAGCGCTCCGCGCTCGATGTTTTGAAGCGGCGAAGCCGCATTGTGTTTAGTATCGCCCGCGGAGCGGCCGATCCACCAACCACATGTCCACGTCGAACGCCATTCGTCTCATTGCCGGTCTGGGTAATCCCGGAGCGGAATACAACCGAACGCGCCACAACATCGGGTTCGAAATCGTCGATCGTCTCGCGGCGGAATGGGGTCTGGCGTGGCAACATTCGAAAAGTTGGCACGCGCTCTGGGCGAAGGGTGAAAAAGCGATCCTCGTGAAACCGGCCAGCTACATGAACCGCAGCGGCGAACCGCTTCAAGCCGTCGCCCAATTTTACAAGATCGAGCCGCGGGAAATGCTCGTCGTTCTCGATGAGATGGCGCTTCCGCTGGGGCGATTGCGCTTGCGACCCGACGGCGGCACCGCCGGCCACAACGGTCTCGAATCAATCATCGTCCAGTTCGGCACCGAAGAAATTCCGCGGCTGCGGATTGGAATCGGCGCCGCGCCCGTCGATGGCGCGACCGATTACGTCCTCGCACGTTTCTTCGAAGAGGAGCGTCCGATCGTCGAAAAAACCATCGTGCGCGCCGCGGACGCGGTGAAATGCGCGATTGACAACGGCCTGCTTTCCGCGATGAACCAGTTCAACAAAAACCCAGAGTCAGATCGGCCCGAGGGCGAGCCGGCTCCAAGTTGAAGGCTGCAAAGATACCGACATGAAGAACCGTTATGAAGCGTTGCTCGTGCTGAACACGCAGGGCAAGGAAGACACCGTGAAGGACGTCGTCGATCGTCTCGAGTCCGAATTTCAAAAAGAAGGCGCCGAGATCGAGCAGGTCCAGAAGATGGACAAGCGCCAGTTCTCGTATGTCGCCGGCGAGCTCGATGCGGGGCATTACGTGAATTTCGTTTTTCACGCCGATCCGCAACTCATCACGAAGCTGCGCGCGAAGTTCAAGCTCGATCCGGAAGTTTACCGGCAGCATTACCAGAAGCTGCGTCCGAAAAAAGAGAAGAAGGAACGCGGCGCGAAAAAGTTGGCCGAGGCCAGTTAAATCCGCTAGAAAAGCGGCATGGCCAGTTTCAATAAAGTAATCCTCCTCGGAAACCTCACCCGCGACCCAGAGGTCCGATACACCCCCAAGGGAACAGCCGTCACGGATCTGGGTCTGGCGGTGAACCGCACTTACACCGCGGATAACGGTGAGAAGCGCGAAGAAGTCACATTCGTTGACGTGACCTTTTGGGGACGAACCGCGGAAGTTGCCGGCGAATACTTAAAAAAGGGCCGCCCGGTTTTTGTCGAGGGCCGGCTTCAGCTCGATTCGTGGGATGACAAGCAGTCCGGACAAAAACGGACCAAGCTCAAAGTCATCGGGGAAAATATGCAGATGCTCGGGGCTCCTCGTGGCGGCGGCGCTAGCGGAGGAGATGAAGAAAGCTCCGGCGGTTCGCGTTCCAGCCGGCCGGCTCCCCCACCGAAAGCAGCGCCCTCCGCCCCGGACGAGGACGAGATTCCGTTCTGATTTGGTAGGGGCGGTTCACCGAACCGCCCGCGGGCGATTGCGGTCAATCGCCCCTACCTGAAATTGCGACATGACCCCCACGGAAGCCAGCATCGCGCTCAACATGCTTCCGACGATGGGGCCGGTCCGGCTCCGGAAGTTGCTCGAAGTTTTCGAAACGCCTGAGCGGATTCTGGCGGCGAAACGGGATGCGCTTCGCGCTGTCGAAGGCATCGGCCGGGAAGTCGTCGATCAAATCGCAAACTGGGAATCGCTCGTTGATCTTCCGGCGGAGCTGCAACGCGTGCGCGATTTCGGCGCGACGGTGATCACCGCGGAATCGCCATTTTATTCGAAGCAACTTCGCGAGATCCATGCGCCGCCCATCGTGCTTTACGTCTGGGGCGAACTCAGCGAACGCGATCAACATGCCATCGCGGTGATCGGCTCGCGGCGCACGACGCATTACGGATTGGAATCGGCGAAGAAGCTTTCGTATCAGCTCGCCTACGCCGGGCTGACAATCATCAGCGGATTGGCGCGCGGCATCGACACGGCCGCGCATCAGGGCGCACTCGCCGCGAAAGGCCGCACGATTGCTGTGATCGGATCTGGATTGTCGAAATTGTATCCGCCGGAGAACGCTTCTCTCGCCGAGAAAATTCGCAGCGGCAATGGTGCGATCGTTTCCGAGTTCTCGATGGAAATCGAACCGGACCGGCAGACGTTTCCAATGCGTAATCGGATCATCAGCGGATGGAGCCAGGGACTTCTTGTGGTTGAAGCAGGGGCAAACAGCGGCGCGTTGATCAGTGTCGCGCAAGCGCTCGAGCAAGGACGCAATGTTTATGCAGTGCCGGGCCACATTCACGCGCCGAGCGCGATTGGATCCAACCGGCTGATCCAGCAAGGCGCGAAGCTAGTCATGGACGCCAGCGACATTCTTGATGATTTGCAGATTCTCCTGCCCGACGCGAAGCCGGCAGCCGATGCCGCGGTGCGCGCGTTGCCGACATTGAGCGATGACGAGCGGCGCGTTTACGAAGCGATTCGCGAAACGGAAACGCCGATCGACGACATCGCAACGAAAGCGGAATTGCCGAGCGGTACGGTTTCATCGACGCTGCTCCGGCTCGAATTGAAGAAGCTCGTAAAACAACTGCCTGGAAAATATTTCGTGAAGCTCGGCTAGCGATTCGCCGGCATCCAAATTCTATCCTGTCATCCTGATCCCGCAGAGCGGGAGAAGGATCTCTGACTATTCTTCCCGGTGGGGGAAAACAGAAATGGTCGGAGATGTTTCGCTTCGCTCAACATGACAGGTTAGAGAGGGGAGCGACTACCAGAAATGAAAGCTGTTCGACTCACAGCCATCAATGCTCCGCTCGAACAGCAGCAAATTGATGCTCCGTCCGTCGGACCCAACGATGTCCTGATTCGCGTTCGCGCGGCTGGCATTTGTCATTCCGACGCGCATTACCGCGCCGGTGTTTCACCGGTTGCGCGATTGCCACTCACGCCCGGTCATGAAGTCGCGGGTGTGGTCGAGGGAATCGGAAACGGCGTCGAAAATTTCAAATTGGGCGATCGCGTTTGTGTTCACTATCTCGTTACCTGCGGGACCTGTGCGTTCTGCCGGGCTGGCAACGAGCAGTTTTGCGCTGCCGCCCAAATGATCGGAAAAGATCGAGACGGCGGTTACGCCGAATTCATTGCGGTTCCGGAGCGAAGCCTCTTCCATTTACCCGCCGAAATTTCGTTCGAGGAAGGGGCGATCCTGATGTGTTCGTCAGCGACTTCGCTGCACGCGTTGAACAAAGCTCGTTTGCGCGCCGGCGAGACGGTCGCCGTTTTCGGCGTAGGCGGCCTGGGCGTTTCCGCGATCCAAATCGCTCTTTATCTCGACGCGGCGAAGGTTTTCGCCGTTGACATCAATCCGGAAAAGCTCCGGCTCGCGGCACGGTTTGGAGCCGTTCCGGTTAATGCGACCGAGCGAGACCCGGTCGAGCAACTTCAAGAAATGACGAGCGGCGCCGGCGTTGATGTCGCGCTCGAGTTGGTCGGCTTGCCGCTCACGATGCGCCAGGCGGTGCAATCTCTCGGGAAACTGGGCCGCGCCGCGCTCGTCGGTCTGACCCAGGAAACTTTTGAAATCGCGCCGTACGCCGAGCTGCTCAACAAAGAGGCCGAAATCATCGGCGTCTCCGATCATCTCGCGCGCGAGATTCCGTTGCAGTTGGAGCTTGCGCGAAGCCGAAAACTCGACCTGTCGCACGGAATCATTCGCACAATTCCTCTCGAAGCCGCCGCGGTGAACACCACGTTGAACGACCTCGAACACTTTGGCGACGATGTCCGGGTCGTGATTCTTCTGTAGCCGCGGCCCTGCGGGCCGCGCCGATTTTGATTTGCTAAGTTCCCTCGCGGCCCGCAGGGCCGCGGCTACAGGGATCCCAAATCGGAATTTGCGCGCGGACGAGGGCTCTTCTACCCTCCCCGCCTTGACGAAATCCAGCCGAGGCGTAGAAGTCCCGCTGTTTTACCCCTAACGAAATGTCTAAGTCGCTCATCATTGCGGAGAAGCCCAGCGTCGCCAGCGATCTCGCTCGCGCCCTCGGCAAAGTGCCCAAGAAAGGCGATCACTACGAGAACGACCAGTACGTGATCGCCTCGGCGGTCGGTCACGTCGCGGAATTGTTCATGCCGGAGGACATCGACAAAAAGAAATATGGTTTCTGGCGCCTGGAGGCGCTGCCGATCATCCCGGAAAAGTTCGAGCTGAAGCCAATCGACAAATCGAAAAGTGTTTTCGCCACGCTGAAAAAGCTGATCGCGCGCAAAGACATCGGCCAGATCATCAACGCCTGCGACGCCGGTCGTGAAGGCGAGCTGATCTTCAACAATCTTTGTCAGCTCGCGAACAACAAACACCCCGTGAAACGGCTCTGGTTGCAATCGATGACGCCGCAGGCCATTCGCGATGCGTTCAATCACTTGCGCGATGAAAGCGAAATGCGCGGCCTCGCGGATGCCGCCCGCTCACGGAGCGAGAGCGATTGGCTGATCGGGATCAACGGCACGCGCGCCATTACGAAACGAATGTTCGGTTCGCGTGCGGGTAATGTTGCGTCCGTCGGCCGAGTGCAGACACCGACGCTCGCGATCGTTTACGAGCGCGAGCTCGAGATCCGCAATTTCAAGCCGCGCGATTATTGGCGGGTCACGGCGAAATTCGAAATCGCCGAAGGACAATACGAAGGGACCTATCAACGGCCGGATTTCAAGAAAGGCGGCGACGAGCATGATCGCGCGGATCGCGTCTGGGATAAATCAGCGGCGGAAGCAGTGATGGCGGCCTGCCAGGGCAATCCGATCGCGCAGGTCACCGAAGAGAAAAAAGCGAGCTCGCAGATTGCGCCGCGCCTTTACGATCTGACGACGTTGCAGCGGGAAGCGAACGGGCGGTTCGGTTTCTCCGCCAAGCGCACGCTCCAAATCGCGCAGGCGCTCTATGAGAAGCACAAAATGCTGACCTATCCGCGAACGGATTCGCGCGCTTTGCCGGAGGATTATTTGCCGATCGCGCGCCAGACCTTGGCGAACCTTTCCGGGACTCTCCAAACGCACGCGGAAAAAGCGCTGAAAAATGATTGGGTCCGGCCGAACAAACGCATCTTCAACAACGCGCAAATCAGCGATCACTTCGCAATTATCCCCACGACGTCGGAATCGAAACATCTCGACGACGCGGAAGCGAAAATCTACGACATGGTCGCGCGCCGTTTCGTGGCCGTCTTTTTCCCGTCGGCGGAGTTCGATGTCACCACGCGCTTCAGCCAGGTCGCCGAACACAAGTTCAAGACGGAAGGCAAAGTTTTAACCGCGCCAGGCTGGCTGGAAGTTTATGGGCGCTCCGCGGTCGACGAAGATTCGAAGGACGGCAAAGCCCTACCGGCGTTGACGCCCGAAGATCGCAGCCGAGCGAAAACGCTCGAGGCGCATCTGCTGTCCGAAGCGACCAAGCCGCCACCGCGTTATACCGAAGCAACCTTGCTTTCCGCGATGGAAACCGCCGGCAAGCTCGTCGAGGACGAAGAGCTGGCCGATGCGATGAAGGAACGCGGGCTCGGAACGCCGGCGACGCGCGCCGATATCATCGACGGACTCATTTACCAGAAGTACATGGACCGCCAGCAGCGCGAGCTGGTCCCGACCGCAAAGGCGGAGCAGCTCATCCAATTCCTCGAAGCCGTGAAGGCGTCCGACCTAACGAGTCCGGCAATGACCGGTGAGTGGGAGCATCAGTTGCGCGAAATGGTGCGCGGAAAATTCCCCCGGGAAAAATTCATGGCCGGCATTGTCGAGGAGACGAAAGGGATCGTGGATCGGGTGAAGAATTTCGAGGAGGACGATTCCGTGGCGCGGGAAACGGAAATTATTTCTCCCACCGACAAGAAGCCGCTGCGCGAAACGCTGCGCGGTTACAAATCGCAAGATGGCGAGTTCATGCTTTACAAGGTCATCGGCGGCCGGCGCATGGAGGAATCCGAAATTCGCGAGCTGGTCGAGAAAGGCGAGGTTGGGCCGCTCGACGGTTTCATCTCAGCAAAAACGCGAGCCAGCTTTGCCGCGAAACTCAAACTGGGGCGCGACGAAAAAACCGGGAAATGGAAAGCCGAATACGATTTCGGGGACAAAGTCGATCTCGGTTCGGTCGAATCGTTTTGGACCGATCCGGCGACCGGCGCCGAGCTGTGCGAAGTCGGGTCGAATTACGTTTTGCGCGAGAAGGAAAACGGCGAATGGAAGCAAACGTTTCGGATTCCACGTCTGATGTGCAAACGCGAAGTCACGCGCGAGCAGGTCGTGCAGCTCATTGAGCAGGGCAAGACCCCTCTCATTCAGGGCTTCATCTCCAAGAAAGGCCGCCCGTTCGACGCCTTCCTCGTCCGGGCCGACGCCCGAGTGCGCTGGGAATTTCCGCCGCGCACGCCGAAGAAAGACAAGGACGGCAAACCGATCGAGCGCAAGCCGCGCGTGAAAGTCGATCTCTCAAATGCGTCCGTCATCGGCGAAAGCAAAGTGCACCACGGCGAGCTCGTCGAGATGGAGGACGCCTACTACGTGCGCAAGCCCGACCAGGACAACCGCGCTGTCTTCAAGCTCACGAAAAAATTGTGCGAACACGAGATCACTCCCGACGAAGTGAAGGAATTGCTCTCCGAGGGCAAGTCACCCTTGATCGAGAATTTCGTTTCCAAACGCGGCAACAAATTCGCCGCCCATCTTGTTCTCTCCGCCAAGAAAGACAAAGCCGAGTTCGAGTTTCTGCCGCGGTAAGGTGCGCGGCCGCGCGATTGCCTCGCTCGGCGAGAATTGTGCACTGAGGCGTTGACGCCACAACTTATGGTGTGTTACTTACTGCGCCGCCACTATGCGTTGTCCCAAGTGCGGGTTTCGTGACGACAAGGTCATTGACTCGCGCCAGTCTCGAGATAGCTCCTCCATTCGCAGACGACGCGTTTGTCTCCAGTGCGCGTATCGCTTCACCACTTACGAGCAAATCGAGCGGTCCGATCTGCGCGTGATCAAGCGGGACCGGACGCATGAGCCTTTCGATCGCCGGAAGCTGGTGAACAGTCTCGCGAAAGCGTGCGAGAAACGCTCGATCAGTCTGGTGACGCTGGAAAGCGCGGTGGACGAAATCGTGCACGAACTCGAAACGAGCGGGCGCGAAGTTTCATCGGCACAGATCGGAGCGAAGGTACTGGAGAAATTACGCGGGATCGATGAGGTGGCGTATTTGCGTTACGCGTCGGTCCACCAGCGGTTCAACGAAGTGGATGAATTCGTGGATGCGATCCAGGCGCTGGGACGCCGGATCAAACCGAATTCGCTCCAGCGGGAATTGTTTCCGCCGGAGATGGCCGCACCGGAAATGCATCCGGCTTCGGCTGGGACGGCGAGCACCGAAACAAAACATGGTCGCGTTTAAGGAAGAGTTTCCGTATCTGCGGGGGGATTCGGGGCAGCTGTTTGAATTCGATCAGCAATGGCTGCGGGCCGCGATCACGCGCGCGGCGAACGAGGCCGGCTATCCGAAATGGTGGCTGACGGATCACGTGACGGAAAGCATCGCTTTTTATTTGCGGCTCCGGAACGACGAGTCGGTTGTGCCGTTCGACCAGCTTTCCCAGACGGTGCGCTACGTCCTGAAAGTGATCGGATACAAGGAAATCGTTCCGCATTTCGTCCCGGGACCGCCGCCGGTTTCGTGCTCGCTGCTGACGATCGCGCAGGAAGCGGGCGCGGGATACGAGCTGGCGTTTTTTGACGGCCTGGAGAAACGGATCAGCGCGCTGGTGAACGCGGGCGCGGATAGCGTGTTGCTCTGCGATCTGCAGGCATGCGTGAAACATCTGCGCGGCGCGAAGACGTGGACGCGCACCTGCGATACGTTGCGCGAGGAAGTGATTTGCTTCGTCCGCGAACGGTTGAGCTCGACGCCGGAGCTGCAGCAGTTGCGCTGTTTCATCAGGTAGGTGGATCGAGCGTTCCACGCTCGATGTTTCATTTTGGCGGCGTCCGCGACTTCTTTAGCATCGCGCGGCGGAGCGCGCGATCCACCTTGCGCATCACGTTATTTGTGGACAAAAATCGCGTGTGACGATTTTTGAAAAGATCATCCGGCGCGAGATTCCGGCGGAGATTGTATTTGAAGACGACGATGTCCTCGCGTTTCGCGACGCGAATCCGCAGGCGCCGGTGCACGTGTTGATCGTGCCGAAACGAATGATGGCGCGATTAGCCGATGCGACCGAGGCCGACGGGCCGTTGCTCGGCAAGCTGCTCCTCGCGGCGCGGAAAGTGGCGGAGAAACTCGATTTGCTGGAGTCCGGTTATCGGGTGGTGATCAACAGCGGGCCGGATGCAGGAGAAAGCGTGCCGCATTTGCATGTCCACGTGTTGGGCAAGCGCACGCTCGCCTGGCCGCCGGGGTAATCATCAAGGAGCGGCGCTTTCCAAACCGCCGTCTGCGTTGTTTGCAGCGCAGTGTGTTTACGGCGACAGAGCGCCGTCGCTACAACGGCGGTTTGTAAACCGCCGCTCCTTGGTCTGCGGCTATTGAGGAGGAGTCGGCGTCGGGGACGGCGTCGGCGAGCGACGACGAGTGCGGGAACGAGCGTGGTGCCGACTCTTGGAACGAACGTGACTCGGAGTAAAAGAAACAATGGGAGTGGGCGCAGGACGGACGGCAGCGGGAGCCGATGAAGGAGTCTGAAGAGGAGCCGGTGAAGGAGAACGGAGAGGAGCCGGAGCGGGCGCACGGGAAAGAGCAGGCGCTGGAGTGTGGCGTGCAACAGGAGTGGGAGCCGGAACCGTAGAGCGAACGGGACCGGGACGAACAGGAGCCGGCGCAGTAGATCGGACGAGATTACGCGCAGGAGTCTGAAGGGGAGCAGGCGAAGGAGAACGAAGGGGAGCAGGAGCAGGCCCACGAGAAACAACAGGAGCGGGCGAACGAACGGGAATCGGAGTGGGAGCAGGAACCGTGGCGCGAACGGAAGCGGGTCGAACAGGCGCAGGCGGCGCAGATCGAACGAGACTGGGCGCAGGAGTAGCCACCGTCCTGGGAGGAGAAGGCAGAGGGGGAACTGAAACGGTGTGCATCACGGCTTCCTCCTTTACAATTACCGGCGTGCCCACCGGCGCGTTATCGAAAAACGTCTCCGCCATTTCCCGCGGGACGCGAATGCAGCCGTGCGACGCGGCATAGGGCGGGACGTACCCTTGATGCATCGCGTAACCGCTGCGGAAGAACATCGCGTAAGGCATGCGCGCGCCGTCATAATGCGAGCCCGCCGGTCGCGAATCCTTGCGTGAATCGATATTGGACTTCACGACGTTGCCGAAATCGTCCACGTAATCGCCGAAAACAGTCGAGACGTGAGTCGGGTCCTTCGACAAGACTGTGTAGTGGCCAGGCGGAGTGCCGAATCCCGGTTTGCCGGTCGAGACCGTCGATTCGCCGACGAGGTTTTTGCCTTTGAAAAAATACGCGTGCTGCTCGGAAATGCTGACGATGATCTTCGGCGCGCCGGGAACGCCGTCGCCGTTCCAATAGCCCATTGGCGGCGGAGTGGACGCGACCGTTGCAGGCGTCGTCGGGTATTCGGCACAACTGGCGAGAAAGGCCAGGGCGGCCAGGGCACCGAGAGTTCGAATGAGTGTCCGGCCAGCCATTTGGATGCGCAGAGTAATACGTCCCGTTCGGGGTTCAATGCCAAAGATTTATGGAATTCTTGCGGGAACCAGACGGATCCAGGCCGATTGCGATCCTGTTTGGTGCGGTTCCTTCTTGCCCAAAACCTCGCTTCCTGATTCCCTCACCGGCGGAGGAAAAAATTCCGGCCCATGTACCATCGCTGCTTCTCGCTTTTAGCTGTTATTAGTCTGGCCTTCGCTACAGGAGGCTGCGAATCGCTGTGGACGAGCTCTACCAACCAGACCAAGAAACATTATCAGGAAGTACTCATGCCGGTCCAAACCGGGAGTGTCTTGCAGCGCCGGAGCTACGTCCCAACCGGGCCCCAGGAAAAAAAGAAATCGAAGAAGAAGGAAACCAAGGCTCCGAAACCGGAAGCCGAACCGAGTGCGACCCCGACGCCGGAAGAAGAGAGCACACCGCCTCCGGACCGGTTCCGGTAGGATTGCCGGTCCCGTTGCTCAAGGGGCGGGCGGCAAGTTGACGAGCCACGGGCAAGCTCCTATTCTCGCAACCTATTGGTGAGGTGGCTGAGTGGTCGAAAGCAGCGCTTTGCTAAAGCGCCGTACCCCAAAAGGGTACCGAGGGTTCGAATCCCTCCCTCACCGCCATGCAATTCGTGATCACGGAAGAGCAGGCGCTCGCGCGCATCATCGAAAAAATTCGGCCGCTGCAGGCGCGAAGGGTGCCGCTTATCCACGCGCGCGAAAAGTTTGCGAGGACTGACGTGGCGGCCAAGGTCGCTCTGCCGCGATTCGATAATTCAGCGATGGATGGGTATGCGGTGATCGCGTCTGCGTGCGCGAATGGAAAACAGCAGCGACTGATTGGTGAACAACCAGCGGGAGCAGATCGTGGATTGCGCATCGGACCGGGCGAAACGATTCGCGTCTTTACCGGCGCGCCGATTCCCGCGGGCGCGGATGCGGTGGTGATGCAGGAGGACGTTCGCGTTGAAGGCGGGAACGTTTTCGTGAACACAACCGTTGAGCCGGGAGAATTTATTCGGCGGCGTGGCTGCGACTTGAGCGAGGGACAAAAGATCGTGGAAGCAGGGACGCGATTGCGCCCGCAAACGCTGGCGTTGCTAGCTTCACAGGGAATCGGCGACGCGGAAATTGGCGGCGAAGTTCGCGTTGCCATTGTTTCGACCGGCGACGAATTGGTGACGCCCGGCGGCGAGCTGAGACCGGGACAAATCTTCGACAGCAATTCAGTGCTGCTCCAATCGCTGGTGGAAAAATGCGGCGCAACGGTGGCGAGTGTTCGGCATTGTCCGGATGAAGCGACGGCGATCGAGCATGCGTTTCGCGACGCGCTTCAATTCGAAGTCCTGATCGTTCTCGGCGGCGTTTCGGTCGGTGCGCGAGACTTGGTAAAGCCGAGTCTGAACGCGATCGGCGCGCAGACTGATTTATGGCGCGTCTCGGTGAAACCGGGAAAACCGTTCCTGTTTGGACACGCTGGCGGTTGCGCGATCTTCGGGCTGCCGGGGAATCCGGTTTCGGCGTTCGTGACGTTTCTCCTCTTTGTCCGGCCGGCGATTCTCCGCTTAATGGGCGCACGGGACGATGAGCTTTCGCTACCGCAAACCGATGCAATCCTCGTGGGCGATTTGCACAACGACGGGGACCGACCTCATTATGTCCGCGGAAAATTCGGCGACAAAAAATTCGCGCCGATCGGTCGCCAGGAATCGCACGCGCTCTATGGATTGAGCCGTGCCAACGCGCTTCTTCGTGTCCCGGCGGGCACCAGTTTTCGCGACGGCGCGCGCGTGCCGATCATTTCGTTGGACTGACGCGCTTTCTGCCGCGGAACGTTTGACACGCCTCGCCACCATTTTAGGTTAGGCGGCTTGAATACGCCGACGCATCCTAGGATCAATGGAGTCGATCAATTCCGCGCCGACGCCGAACGGCTCTCCCACATCATTCTGGAGATGCAGCGCTGTTTCGTTCTTCGTCTTTCCAAGGAGCTGGCGCCCGGCAATGTTTCCTTCCCACAATTTTTTCTCCTCGCGGCGCTCGATCAAAAAGAGGTGCTAACGATGTCAGCCATCGCGCAAAAGATGGGTCACACGACCGCGGCTGCGAGCGGCCTGGTAGATCGACTGGAGAACCTCGGCTACGTCGTGCGTTCGAGTGCGCGGGAAGATCGCCGCAAGGTGATGGTTTGCATTACCGGAAAAGGAAGCGCACTCGTGCGACGGATCCGCGAAGAAATGGTCGGCAACCTGATGAAGGTGATGACACATCTGACGCCCGCCGAGCAAAAGGCGTGGCTCCAGATTTACACCAAGATTTACAATTACTGCCAGGCGAAGGAGGAACCCGAAGCGCCCGTCCGCAATAAGTCGCGTCGAGTTTTACTTACGTCGCGCCGTTTCGAAAATGGAACACGCTGATCCCGAACCCGGGAAGGATTAGCGGAGCCGCGAACCAACCTCAGATTTTTAAACTTCTATTCGAGAGCGGCTTAAGTTACAGCGAGAGGATGCGGCACAGGGCTTGCATAAGACGCACCGCCAACAGTCCCGATCTCCACTTCTCGTCGACTAACCTGCCGATCCCGCGTCCTTAACCTAATGCGTAAAGTCCCGATCTCACTCTTCCTTTGTGCCGCGTCCCTGGCGGCTCTGCCGCTCGCGCCGTTGCTTTTTGCCGGAACGGAAACGCTCACCGAACTGCGCGCGCGCCGCACAGCGGTGCCGCGGTTCACGCTGGAGCAGGCGGTGCTCACCGCGTTGCAACGGAACGCCGATATTCAAAAAGCGCGGCAGGAAATCGAGCGTACCAAAGGTCTCTACATCGCGATGCGGGCCGAGATTCTTCCCCAAATCGCAATGACCGGCCAATTCCAGGATACCGACCCGCATCTGCAAGTAAATCACGGCACCATTGCAGGGCTGACTTCAACGCCCACTCCGACGCCGGGCGTGACGGCCACTCCCGTCGGAACTTCCGGCTTTAATTTCAGCGGTGTGGAACGCTCCTATAACGTTCGACTTGAAGCGACCCAGGTGGTTTTCGCAGGCGGCCGCATTGTTTCGCAAATTCGCTCGGCCAATTTCACACGCGACGGCGCCTATTACGGATTTCGAAACGTGATCGATACGGTGATTTCCACCGTGAAACAGCAGTTTTACCAGGTCTTGTTGAACCGAGCGTTGATCGGCGTGCAGGAAGAATCGGTCAACCTGTTGAAGAGCCAGCTTCAGGATCAGCAGAACCGGTTTGAGGCCGGTACCGTTCCGCGGTTCAACGTCCTCCAGGCCCAGGTCGCACTCTCGAACCAATATCCGCTCCTCATCGGTGCGCAGAATAATTACCGCATCTCGCAGCTCCAGCTCGCGAAAACGCTCGGCCTGGATTTCGACCCGGGCCGGGGCGACCAGGCGCCGTTGGAGGCAGTGGGCCAGCTCGAATATCATCCGCGGCACATTCCG
Source organism: Chthoniobacterales bacterium (assembly GCA_035644055.1). Lineage (GTDB taxonomy): Bacteria > Verrucomicrobiota > Verrucomicrobiia > Chthoniobacterales > UBA10450 > AV80. The sequence continues at coordinate 24,826 of DASQPH010000074.1, read as the reverse complement.
CTGGCGGCCGCGATCGAATTGGCAAAAGAACGGCGACCGTTTCTCAAGCAGCAGAAAGCGATCGTGCTCAGCAATGCCGAACAAGTCCGCGTGGCGCGCTCCACTTACTTCCCGCAAATCAACGCGACTGGGGGCACCGAGGTCCGCAGCTCGTCGATCAGTGAGGACATTCGCGACGTCAGCAGCGGTTACATTTTTGGTCTGACCGGGACGTGGGCGGTCTGGGATTGGGGCGCAACTTATGGCGCGGTGAAACAGGCGAGGGCGGTGCTCGAGGAATCGAAGATCACGCTCGACGATGCAAACCGGCAGGTGGAACTGGAAGTCCAGCAACAGGATTCGAATTTGAAGCAGAGCGCTGAGTTAGTGAAGGCGACTGAGGAAAGCGTCGGCCAGGCCCAGGAAGCGTTGCGGCTGGCCAGCGCGCGTTTGAGCGCCGGGGCGGGAACGCAGTTGGAAGTGCTCGATTCCCGCGTCCAAGTCACCCAGGCATCGTCGAATCGGCTCCAGGCCCTCTTCAATTATAATACCGCGCTGGCTGAGTTCGACCGTGTGACTGCGTTGGAAGTGACCTACTCGAACGAACTCGATGAGCCGAACACGCGCGGGAAATTGAAGACCGATGCGAAGCCGACGCCCGCGCCGAAGCCCGGCCCACTTGAGCTTAATCACGCCGGTAATCGCCAGCCGGCGCAAATCACCACGACGACGCGGTCGCGCACCACCGGCAGTAAGTGAGCGAAGCGTCGCTTCCGGTCGAACATTTCCCGGCGCTTAGTGCAATTCCGGAGATCATTCACGGCTTCACGCTGCGTGTGCCGGGCATTGAAATGTCGCACGACAAAGCGGAAGCGCTCGCGCGGCTGGACAGCGTCCATCGAACGATCCGCGCGAACCATCGGGTCTCAGCGATGCCGTTCATCACGGCCCAGCAAATTCACGGCAACGAAATCGCCGTCGTCAATGTCTTGCTCTCCACCGATAAATGTTTCGCAAACTGCGACGGCATCATCACCAACCAGCGCGGAATCTGTCTGGGAATCTACGTGGCCGATTGCTGCGCGGTTTACATTGTCGATCCGGTCCGTCGCGCCATCGGTCTCGTCCATTCAGGAAAAAAAGGGACCGAATCGGGCGTTGTGCCGAACGCCATCAAGGCGATGATCGCGCAGTTTGGTTCGCGCGCATCCGATCTGATTGTTCAACTCAGTCCCTGCATTCGTCCGCCGCATTACGAGATCGATTTTGCCGGCGAGATCGTTCGGCAATGCCGGGAGATCGGCGTCAATTCCATTCACGACAGCCCTGTCTGCACGGCGTGCGATCTCGACCGCTACTATTCCTACCGCGCCGAGAAAGGGCGCACCGGCCGGATGCTGGCGTTCCTCGCCCTCGACTATTCGTCGCTCTCGAGTCCGGAACGGTAAGAAACAAACCCGCGTGTTCCCGGGCTGGCGGCGAAGTCGAACAACTCTTTCGCGGGCGCTTCGAATTTCATTTCGGCCGCTTTCTCCAGCGCCTGTTTTGTATTGAGCCCGCTGCGATAAAGAAGTTTGAAAGCCCGTTTGATTTCGGTGCGTTCCGCCGCGCTCAATCCAGCACGTCGCAACCCGACAGAGTTAAGACCCAGGGCGAAGTTCGCCACCGCGGTCACAAACGGCGGCACGCTCCGGGTCGTGCGTCCCTGTGCGAGCGCCAGTCGACCGACGCGAACGTACTGATGAAACATTGAACCGCCGCCAAGGAACGCGCCATCGCCGATTTGGACGTGACCACCGAGTAACGAATCGTTCGCCATCACCACATCGTTGCCAACTTTGGCGTCGTGTCCGACGTGCGCCCCGGCGAGGAGAAAATTGCGTTCGCCCAACGTCGTGACGCTTCCTTCGCTGGTGCCGCGATGGATCGTACAATGCTCGCGAATCACGTTGCCCTGGCCGATCTCGACGCCGCTCTTTGTTTTCGGATCGAAGCTCGCATCCTGCGGCGCAGAGCCGATGACCGTGCCGTGCCCGATGAAATTGCCAGCGCCAACCTTCACCGATTGTTCGAGGACGACGTGGGATTGGATCACGCAGTTGTCTCCGAGGATCACGCCCGGGCCGACGATCGAATACGGCCCGATCTCGACTTCGCTTCCGATTTGAGCGGTTGGATCGATGATCGCGGTCGGATGAATCTTCACAGCACGCCGGCCTCCTTGAAACTGAAATAGGGCTGTCGGCCTTCCGCCGGCGCCCCGATGATCACGTGATCGAGCAATTTGATTTGGAGCAGCTCCGCCGCTTCCGCCAAACGTCTCGTTAGGCTGTGATCGGATTGGCTCGGCGAGGGATCCCCGGAAGGATGATTGTGCACGACGATGACGGCATAGGCCGACGCCAGCATCGCTGGCCGGAAAACGTCGCGCGGATGAGCGATGCTTTCGTTCACACTGCCGAGCGAGATCTGTTCGGTGCCGAGATGGTGGTAACGCGTATCGAGCAGAATCACGCGCAACGATTCCTTGTGCAGCGCGCGCATTTCCGCTTCGAGCAATTCATAAACAAGCTCGGGTGAATCGAGCTTTTGCCGCGCCAGCCGCTCATTCGCGAGCCGCCTCCCAAGTTGAAACGCTGCCACCAAATGCATGGCTTTCGCTTTTCCGACGCCCCGAACCTTTTTCAACTCGTCGACGGTGCAACGGCTCAGCCCGGTTAGCGATTGGTATTTTTCCAGCAGCTGCCGCGCGACTTCAATCGCGTTGGCCCCGCGAACTCCGCTGCCGAGCAAGATCGCGATCAATTCCGGATCGATCAACGCGGTCGGGCCGCGCGCAAGCAGCTTCTCGCGCGGGCGTTCGTCCGCCGGCAGCTCGCTGATCTTTAAGGTAGCTGGCGACTTTACGCCCGGATCAGACACGGAATTGGTCGAGCATTTCACGGAGGGCGTCGCCCAATTGGAAGAGCGAATCCGTGAAGGGGTTCGTGGGGAGACCGTGCAGCTCCGCCTGGGCGTCACGCACGGATTCTTCGCCGGCATCTAGTGAGGAACGAAGCGCGCCGTTGGGCGCCTCGCTCTCGAGCAGCTTCGCGATCGCCGTCGCTTTTTCAGCGAGGATCAACTCACAATAACGTTCGCGCTCTTCAGGCGGCGCGGAACGGAGCAGCATCAGGATTGGCAATGTCATCTTGCCTTTGCGCAAATCGGTCCCGAGCGTTTTTCCGATCGCGGCCTCGTTTCCGGCGATATCAAGACAATCGTCGTAAATCTGGTAAGCCGCGCCGATTTTGCGGCCGAAGTTTTTCAGCGCGCGTATCGTTTCCGGTTCCGCGCCATTGAGCACGGCACCCAATTCGGCCGCCGCCGCGAAGAGGGAGCCGGTTTTCATTTCTACGATCCGCAGGTAATCCTCGATAGCCAGATGGAGATCGAATCGCCGCTGCGTTTGGATAATTTCGCCCGAACAAACTTCCCGCGCCGCGCGTGCGATCACACGGCTGATCTCGGCGTTGTCGAAGTTCGTCGAAAGATTCAGCGCCTGCGCGAACAGACAGTCACCGAGCAACACGCTGAGGGAATTTCCCCAGCGAGCGTTCACGGTCGGCTGGGCGCGCCGCCGTTCCGCCTCGTCCATGATGTCGTCATGCACCAGGGTCGCGATGTGGATCAACTCGACGATCACCGCGAGATCGAGGTGGCCCGATGTTATTCCGCCACTCGCGCCGCCACTGAGTAGCGCGACGAGCGGGCGAAGCCGTTTCCCGCGGCTGCCGATCGCATAGACGACGTAACCTTCGACTGCCGGATCGAACGCAGCGGCCTGTCGCGCGATCCGCGTTTCGACTTCTTCGAGTTGCGGCCGCACCGCTGCCATTACTCGGGCCAAAACGCCATCGCGCGAGGTCGAGGGGGCCCGCGAGTCGGCAAAAACTTCCACGAACCCACGATAGAAGGCGGACCAAGGCAGCGCAAGCTTGGCGCGCCGAACCGCGAAATATTCCTAGGGCGCCGTGGCCGGCACCGGAGTTTTCGTGGCGAGCTTTTGGGCGAGAAGTATTCCGAAATTGAAGAGCAACTGCACCGCGCCAGGCATCGTGAAAAACAGGTCGCGCAATGTATCCGGCGGGATCGTCCAAAGGATTACTTCACCTTCGGCAAACGCCTCTTCGTCCCCCGGAACGCGGAGAAAGACTTCGCGCTCCCCGTGCCATTGGCCGGGCCCGAGCGTTGCGACGTGCGCCTTCCCGAAGTCGTCGTTTCGCCGGGAAAGCTCGACCCGGCCGGAGATCACGCAAAAGATGTAATCGGCGGGCTGACCAGCGCTGATGACGGTTTGCTGGTTGTATTCGACGAAGGTGCCGTTGAGCTGAAGCTCGGCGATGAACTCGTCGCTGACTCCGGTGAGAAGTCCGTCACGCGGCAGGGCCAATTGCCGGGCGCGCGCTTGTTGTTCTGATAAGACATTCATTCCGCGTTCCGGCTTTGGAATACATCAATCACCGCGCGGAGACAACCTCCGTTACCATCGGGTCAACCACTCGTTAGTCCCGTATTTCTTCTCCGCGATCTCCGCGGCGCGCTCGCTCAATTTTGATGAGAGCGTCATCCGTTCGAATTGTGGCCAAAGAATGTCCGCGAAATCTTCCCGGAATCGGTCCGGCAAATTGTTTTGTTGAATACTGCCCTGATGCAGAAGGCCCGTCCGCGTTCGGCGATGAGCCGCGCCTGCGATTTTCTGGCCGCCACTTATGACGTCGGCCCGGACCGCATTCGCGAAGCAGACTTCGGACACTTTCGGTGCCGCGCCGTTTGCAAGGGAGGCTTCCATTCCGTTCGCTTGAAGCGCTCGACAAATCGCATCATGGACTGCGGCATAAATTTCGAGCGACGATCGCTGGAAAAAAGAATGACCGGGCGGCACGACGACCGAATAAGTGAGATCCGCGCCGTGGGGAACGATTCCGCCTCCGGTCCAACGGCGAACAATATCACGTCGGTCGGATTCCGCTGCGACCTCGGCATAGCGGCCAAAATAACCGAAAGAAATAGACGGACGTTGCCAGCGATAGAAGCGCACAACGGGCGTGGCGCAGTCAGCCAGCAGCGCTTCGTCGACCGCCATGTTTAGAGCAGCCGATCGCTCTTCGTGATCGTCGAAGAGTTGAAGTCCTTCGAGCATGATTGCTCGTCACCCGTCTAATTCCGCGACGATCTTGTCCACGGCCGCACGCGGATCAGCCGCCGCTGTGATCGGACGTCCGATCACCAAATAATCCGCGCCGGCATCGATCGCCTCCCGCGGCGTGGCAAATCGTTTCTGATCGCCCGGATCGGCGCCGGCCGGCCGGATGCCCGGCGTGACGATCTTGATTTTGTCTCCGACTTCGTGGCGCAAGGCCCGAACCTCATGCGGACTCGCGACCAGTCCGTCAATTCCGTTTTCGATACCCAACCGCGCCAACCGCAAAACGTGGTCGCTGGTTTCCTCCGCCACGCCGACCTCGCGCAACGTCTCGTTATTCGAACTGGTCAAAACAGTCACGCCGAGCAACAGCATCTCGCTTTTCCGCGCGCGGACCGCCGCCCGGATCATTTCGCCGCCTCCGCTCAAATGCAAAGTCAACATTTTCACGCCGAGTTTGTCCGCCGCTTCGACAGCTTTCGCGACCGTGTTAGGAATGTCATGCAGCTTCAGATCGAGAAAAACTTTCCCGAGGAACGCCGCGGCGCGGACCAGGGCCGGGCCGTTTGCGGTGTAGCTTTGCAGTCCGATTTTGAAAAAACCCACGGCATCGGAAAGCGCGCTGATCAGCGCCAGGCCCTCCTTCGCCGTAGGCACATCGAGGGCGACGATGATCTTCTCTGCGGCGCGCGACTTCATTCTGTGATTCGGCCAGAGTTTGTGGCGAGATTACGTTATGCAGCTTTTGGCGCCCGCGAAGATCAATCTTTCTTTCGAGATCAAAGGCCGGCGCGCCGATGGCTTTCACGAAATCGAAACGCTGATGGCCCCGATCACGCTGGCGGACCGGCTGACCATCGAAAGGGCAGGGGACGACAACGAGATTCGATTTTCCTGCGACGATCCATCGTTGCCGGGCGCCGACGATAACCTGGTTGTCCGCGCGGCGAAGCTTTTTCGGGAACGAACAAAGAGCACCCACGGGATCGCACTGGCACTCGAAAAAAAGATTCCGCATGGAGCGGGTCTGGGCGGCGGCAGCAGTGACGCTGCCAGCGCGCTCCTGGGCCTCAACGAACTTTTCGATGCCAGTCTTTCGCACGGCTTGCTGATGAAACTCGCGGCCGAACTCGGCTCCGATGTTCCCTTCTTCATCGCGCATTCGCCGGCGATTTGTCGCGGCCGCGGCGAAATCGTGGAACCGATAACGCTCGAAGCCAAATTCCGCCTGCTCCTCCTCAAGCCGGATTTCGGCGTGCCGACGCCGTGGGCCTACGGGCGTTGGAAAGATTCGCGCGGATTACCGGGCATCGATTATTCCCCGCAAGAACTCGTGGGCATTCGCTTCCTCAACGATCTCGAAAGGCCGGTGTTCGAAAAATTTGTTTTTCTCGCGCGCTTAAAGACCTGGCTTCGTCAACAACCGGAAGTCGCAGTTGCGCTCATGTCCGGTTCGGGCTCGACGATGTTTGCTGTCTTGCACGAGGCCGCCGAACCGGAAGATCTCTCCAGCCGGGCTCGCGCTGAAATCGATCCAAAACTGTGGACGTGCGTTACCCAGCTTTCTTCTTCAACGTCGCCACCGCATATTCACGATTGAGCTTTGCGATAAAGCTCGCACTGATCGAAGCGGGGCAAACGGCTTCGCACTCGTAGGTGTTCGTGCAGTTGCCGAAACCTTCCGCGTCCATCGCGGTCACCATTTTCAAAACTCGCGCCGTCCGTTCCGGCTGGCCCTGAGGCAGGAAAGCAAGGTGTGAAACTTTCGCGGCCGTGAACAGCATCGCCGACGCGTTTGGACACGCCGCCGCGCAAGCACCGCAGCCAATGCACGCCGCCGCTTCCATCGCGCGATCGGCATCCTGTTTCGGAACCAGAGTCGCGTTCGCTTCCGGCGCCGAACCCGCGCGCGCCGCGATGAACCCGCCCGCTTGGACGATTCGATCGAGCGCGCTGCGATCCACGACCAAATCCTTGATGAGCGGAAACGGCTTTGCGCGGAACGGCTCGACGACGATCGTCGCGCCATCCTTGAAGCGGCGCATGTAAACTTCGCACGCCGCCCCCGGATGATCGGGACCGTGCGCTTCGCCGTTAATCGTGAGCGAGCAAGTTCCGCAGATTCCTTCGCGACAATCCGAATCGAACGCGATCGGCTCCTCGCCTTTCGCGATGAGTCCTTCGTTGACGACGTCCAGCATTTCGAGGAACGATGTGTTCGGCGAAACGTTCGTCGCCTGATATTCGACAAGTTTGCCTTTCGACTTGGGATCCTTCTGCCGCCAGACCTTGAGTTTGAAGTTCATGAGATGAGCGACTGTAGGGCAACCGCGTCGGTTGCCATCCGGTGCGGCAGGCGGAGCGCCTGCCCTACAATTATCCGGTAGGTCATTTGTAACTCCGCTGCGTCAGCTGGACGGTCTCAAACAGCAACGGCTCGCGATGCAATTTCGGCGCGGCCACCGCACCGTTCCCTTGATACTCCCATGCGAAAACATCGGCGAAATTTTCGTCGTCGCGTAACGCTTCGCCGTCCGGCGTCTGGTGTTCTTCCCGGAAATGACCGCCGCATGATTCATTGCGGGTTAGCGCGTCGGTGCACATCAGCTCGGCGAACTCGAGGAAGTCTGCGACGCGGCCGGCCCGCTCGAGCGATTGATTGAGCGATTCCTCAGCGCCGAGCACGCGGACATCGCGCCAAAATTCTTCTCGCAATTGCGGGATCCGCGTGAGCGCCTCCTGCAGTCCGGTGGCGTTTCGCGCCATGCCGCATTTGTCCCAGAGCATAAGACCGAGCTCGCGATGGAACGAATCGACGGAGCGTTTTCCATTTATCGCGAGAAGTTTTTCTGTGCGAGCCCGGACCGCGTTTTCCGCGTCGCGAAATTCAGCGCGATCGGGCGAAGGCCGTTTTCCGATCTGCGGCGCGAGATAGGCGGGCAATGTATAAGGCAGCACGAAATAGCCATCCGCCAGTCCCTGCATAAGCGCGCTCGCGCCGAGCCGGTTCGCGCCGTGATCGGAAAAGTTCGCTTCGCCGATAACGTGGAGGCCGGGAACGTTGCTCATCAAATTGTAGTCCACCCACAGTCCGCCCATCGTGTAATGGACTGCGGGATAAATTCGCATTGGGCGCTTATAGGCGTTTTCGCCGGTTATTTTTTCGTAAATGTGAAACAGGTTTCCGTAGCGTTCGCGGATCGTGTTCTCGCCCAGACGCGCGATCGCATCGGCGAAGTCGAGGTAAACGCCGCGACCACTTTCGCCGACGCCGCGGCCTTCATCGCAAACCTCCTTCGCGCCGCGTGACGCGATATCGCGCGGCGCCAGGTTACCGAAGCTCGGATATTTTCGTTCGAGATAATAATCGCGCTCGGCTTCGGGCACCTCATTCGGCGGCCTCATGTCGCCCGGCTTCTTCGGAACCCAGACCCGGCCGTCGTTTCGGAGCGACTCGGACATGAGCGTAAGCTTTGACTGATGCTCGCCGCTGACCGGGATGCACGTCGGATGAATCTGGGTGAAGCATGGATTGGCGAAGAGCGCTCCTTTTTTGTAGGCGCGATAAGTCGCGGTGACGTTGCAACCACGCGCATTGGTCGAAAGATAAAAAACATTTCCGTAACCGCCGGTCGCCAGCACGACCGCATCGCCGGCGTGCGCTTCAATTCTTCCCGTGACGAGACTGCGGGTGATGATCCCTTTCGCGTGGCCATCGACGAGGACCAGATCGAGCATTTCCGTTTGCGGAAACATTTTCACGCTGCCGGTTGCGATCTGGCGGGCGAGCGCCTGGTAGGCGCCGAGCAACAATTGCTGTCCGGTTTGTCCGCGCGCATAAAACGTTCGCGAAACCTGGGCGCCGCCGAAGGAACGGTTTGCGAGCAGGCCGCCGTATTCGCGCGCGAACGGCACGCCCTGCTCAACGCATTGATCGATGATCAGGTTACTGACTTCGGCCAGCCGATAGACGTTAGCTTCACGCGAGCGGAAATCGCCTCCTTTGATCGTGTCGTAGAACAATCGGAAAACGCTGTCGCCGTCGTTCTGGTAATTTTTCGCGGCATTGATCCCGCCTTGCGCCGCGATCGAGTGAGCGCGGCGCGGACTGTCCTGGTAACAGAAGCACTTCGCATTGTAGCCGAGCTCGCCAAGCGTCGCCGCCGCCGAACCGCCGGCGAGGCCGCTGCCCACCACGATGATCTCGAACTTCCGCCGATTATTGGGCGCGACGAGACGAGAATGATCTTTGTGATTGGTCCACTTTTGCGCGAGCGGACCGGGCGGCAGTTTCGAGTCGAGCGTCCCGATCATAATTGCTGCGCCGGTTTCACAAGATGGAGGAGCACCGCCACCGGAATTGAGGTGTAGCCAACAAAAACCAGCCAGGCAAACACGCGGCCGGCTGTAGCGAGCTTGGGGGTGAGCTTCTTGTCGTTAAGCCCGAGCGATTGAAAAAAGCTCGAGGAACCGTGGCTGAGATGGAGCGCGAGCAGGAACATTCCCAAAACGTAAAACCCAGAGACGAAATAGTTCTGAAAGCCGTAAACCATCATCGAGTAAACATCGTAGCGATTCAGCGGATCGGCTTTCAAAAGAAGAAAGCGCGGATCGGTCACGCGCACGGTGAAATGGGCGAGATGATAAAGGATGAACGCGAGGACGATTAATCCGCTGAACACCATCGAACGCGAAGCGAACGTCGCCTTCACGTTCTCCTTCTTTTTGTAAGCCACCGGGCGGGCGCGCCGATTTTCCAACGCGAGACTGATCGTATAAAAAATGTGGAGCACCACATTGAGGAACAAGAAACTGCGAATCACCCAGAGAAACGGGCCCAGTTCGCGCAGGTGTTCGGCGTAGGAATTGATCCAATCCGGCCCGAGAAAAATCTGCAGATTTCCGAGGAGATGGCCGACGACGAAGGCAATCAAAACGACGCCGGTGATGGCGACGATCATTTTTTTGCCGACTGAAGAATGGAAGAATGAAGAGATTGCGGTCACAGGCTTGGGACAGTCCAGCCGTTTGGCCGCTGGATAACTGAAAGTAGAAGTCGCGTTTTTTTGTGTCAAGGCGCTGGGACGCGCGCAATGGTTTGGAGCGACACAACTTTTCGGAACGGGAAGTCAGAATAAGCGCGGCCGCCGCGCCATTGGTGGTGACCTTGAGGTGAGAGGAAAAAAGTTTCGAGATCGCCGCGCATTCGCTCCACAAGTTCCGCGAAAGGTTCCTGCTCCGGCTCGCCCGAGACTCGCGATTGTTCGGCCAGGATTCGCGGTGCATTGGCGAGATCGTGGGCGTCGCCATGACCTTGGAGAATAAAATCGAAACAATGGATTGACGCGCCGCCGGGCGTGACATATTCCGCGATCGCGTTGAAGCAGGCTGGCAATGCGTCCGGCGGAATGTGTTCCAGAACCGAGACGGAGAAGACCGCGTCGAACGATTTTGGACGAAGGTTGGGAACGGTGGGGCGAAAATATTCGCGCACGATTTTCACGTGAGGAAACTGGTGCACGTAACGCTCATAATCGGTCGGCCCGTTACCGAACCCGTCGTAGGGGTCAATCAACGTGACATCGTAGCCGAGCTCGCTGAGGAAGCCGCTAACGATAGGTTCGCCGCCACCGATCTCGAGGAGCCGCGCTGGCGGCGGGACGTTCGCGAGGATGGTCTTCACAGCCCAGGGGCGTTGCACATTCTTCAGGTCGCCGTCGATCGCAGTAATCTGCGGCAGTTCATCGAGGCTTTCGCAGTAATCGCGCACCGTGGCGTAGGACGTGTCCGCGCCGGCACCGCCTCCGGAGAAACGGGTGAGGATCGCGGCGGCGCGCGCTGGGTCATTAAGCAGGCGCACCGGCATTGCTCCCGTTTCTAGAATACGCGGTCGTCTCGTAGAACGCCGCCAGTGCATTCGCGTTTTTCTTCCAATCGAAATGCTCTCGGGCGAAGGCGACCGCGCCCGCAGCGAGGCGCTCGGCCTGCCCTTTGTCCGCACGCAATTTCAGCACAGTCTCGACGATGTCGAGCGCGCCGACCTTATCGAGCACCACCGCCTCTTTGCCGTGTTCGACAAAGCGGCCAACGTTTGTTCGCGGCAGAATTACCGGTCGTCCCATGGCGAAAAATTCCGGCAACTTCCCCGGGAGTCGATATTCGTTGAAGGAATTGTCCGTGCCGGGCTGGACGAGCGCGTCCGCCAGGTTGAGGAGCGCGGGAATTTCCTGGTAAGGAATCTGGCCGAGCTCGATCGAAATTTTATAAGCCCATTCTTCGTCCGGGCCGAGGAACGAACAAAAATCGCGGCCGGTGCGAATCAATCGGGCTGGCGTGCCTTCCCGATCGAGAATCGCCGCGGCGAGATAAAGACTGCGGACATCGCGCCCATTTGCGGAATGGACGTTGCCCGTGTAGCAAAGAATCACTGCGTCGTCCGCGATCCCGAGTTGCTCTCGGAGCTGTAAATCCTGCGGGCGCGGGAAGAAAAGGCGCTCGTCCGCACCTGGCCACAAAATGAGCTTCGGAATATCGGGCGGCACGAAGCGATCCAGTCGATCCATGATCATCGTCACCCCATCGCTCGATGCGATGAACGCCCGGTAATTTTGCGGATGCGACAGGTTGCCGGGAACCTCCACGGTCCGGTTCCGCGTCAATTTTTCGAAGGACATCCCAAGATTTACTTCGAGAATCAGCTCTTCGTTGTCCTCAAGGTGAACGAACAGCGCGAACTCGCAGAAGCCGGCGAGCTTTTCGCAAAAGAGCCGGACGTTTTCGCGCGGCGTCCACGCGTGAACGATGTCCGGCCCGCGACCGTTCGGAAAAACGCGCGCCCATTCGCCATCGACCCGATCGAATCGATGCACGGAATAATTTTGTTCGCCCAGCCCGGAGCCGCGCTCCGTATCATCGGGGATTGCAACGGCAGTCGAATGCCCCAGCGCCGCGAGCTGGTTCGCGAAGTTGTGGACGTGAACGGCGCTGTTCGCGCTGAAATCGTGGTAGAGAGCGAAGAGAATGTTGCTCACTTGGAGCGGCGGCTGTAATCGCCGCGTTCTAGGTCGAGGTTGCAGTTGTAGTAAGGATCGCCGCGTTCAATCACGTCTTCCCAGAGATCGAGGAGAAGCATCCGGTCAATCATGTCGTAGTAACTCTGGCGCGACACAGATTCGTGGTGGAGCAGGAGCGCCTGCGGCGTGTAGATGACGCGCAGTCCGCGTTCCCGCAAACGCAGACACAGATCGACGTCCTGGTAAGCCGTAAAGAAATGCGGATTGAAGCCGCCGGCTTGCTCGAAAAGCTGCTTGTCAATCATCAGGCACGCGCCCGTGACGGCGGACACTTCCCGCGCGCAAACGAGGCTGCCCGCGTAACCATCCACGTCGATCGGGAACCGGCGCATCGTGTGGTCGGCGGTGCCGCGCATTCCCAGCGCGACGCCGGCATGCTGGACCGTGCGATCGTCGTAGACCAGGAGCGCACCGACTGCGCCCACATCCGGTTGCTCGGCGTAGTAGGACAGGGACTGAAGCCAATCGGGATTTACGACTTCCGTGTCGTTGTTGAGAAAAACAAGCAGCTTTCCCGTGGTGGCTGCCGCTCCATTATTGTTAGCGCGCGAGAAATTGAATTTGCCAGGGAACTCGATTCGACGGACCGGATAGCTCTTCATCAGATCCAGCGCAATTGGATCGCTCGTCTCGTTATCCATCACGATGACTTCGAAATCCGGATGGGACGTTTTTTCGAAGACGCTCTTCAAGCAGTGATCGAGCACGTCCGCGGCGTCGCGGGTAGGAATGATGATGCTAATACGCGGATAGCTCTCCCGTTTGGTAGGGACAATCTTTAACCGATGCGGGAGCTGAGCTTGTTCGGCGCGCGCCGGAAGTTTGAGGCGTTCAAGATGGGCATTGACCGCGCGCTCCTGCAGCAGACCGAGGTGCGGTTTGGCGTCTGTCTTTTCCGCAACGCTGCCCGCTGTCTTACGCCAATGATACAGAATCCGCGGAATGTGACCTATGCGCGGATTGCTTTCGCTCAGGCGAAGCATAAACTCGAAGTCCTGCACTCCGTCGAAGGCCGAGTCGAAGCGTATTTTAATGGCAAGGTCGCGTTGCACACAAAGCAAATGCCCCACATACATGGCGCCGCGAAAATATTCCGGCGACCAATCCGGCTTGAAGAAGGGTTCGACTAGTTCTCCGGATTCGTCTTCCAGTTTGTCTTCGTCCGAGTAAACCACGTCATATCCTTCGCCTAACTTCCTGTGTATCGACTCGAGAGCCTGGGGATGAAGCAGGTCGTCGTGATCGAGAAAGCAGACATGGTCGCCACGGGCCAGATCGAGCGCGTGGTTATTCGCGGCGCTAATGCCCTTGTCCGGCGAGGAACTAATTTGGATGCGTCCGCTGACATTAGTCAGCAACTCGAGCAGCTTCTTTGTTTCGCGATTATCGGAATGGTCATCGACAATGCACCATTCCCAGTCGGCGAAGGTTTGATTAAGAAGACTTAGACCAGCTTCGGCGATCCATTCCGGTTTCGTGTTATGCGTCGGAGTTATCACGCTAATAACAGGAGGTTGAGAACGCCCTCGGGCCGCATGTTGTTGAAAGCCGTTACGGAGTAACTCAAAGGCCTTGCTGGCGGAGAGGGAAGGGAGCTTCAAGATCTGTTCCTGTGGAGCATCCGAATCAGTGGATAGCTCGGGCTCATCCGACAGGTCGGCATTCGTTTCGCGTTCGAGCTTCTCCCGAAGGAAAGGCTGCCAGTCAGAACCTTGCTCGATCACTTCGAGCTGAATCGTTGAGCTACCCCGCGGTACTTTTAGCTCAATGGTGAACCCGCAATGTTGCGCTTCCGGATATTCCCGAAATCTACCGGCGACGTCCGGTCGGTCCAGACCGTAACGCGCGAGCTTCGCCTTGTTGTTAAGCCGGACTCGAACGCCGGCAAGCTTTTTGCCTTTGCGGGAGAAACACCAGCCTTTGATAAGAAGAATTTCGCGATTTGTTTTCCACCGTTTGGGCAAGTCGAACGCAAAGGCGAGCTCAGACGCGGAGGCAAGTTCGACCGCGGGTTTGCGTGAGCGATAAAACAATTTCCAAATCGGCTTCACGATTTTCCACGCGGTGGAGCTTTGAATTTGTTCGAGCGATCGCTCACGTTCCCTGAGCTTGGCGGTAGCATCGGCCCGCCGCACTTTCTGGTCCCAGGCTTCGCGTTCGGCCTGTTCCAGGCGATATCGAGATTGGGCCACATCGGTTTGGAGCAAGCGAGCGAATGTCTTGAGCGTGTTGACCTGTCTTTGCACGCTTTCCAAGACCGCAGCGCGAGATGTTGCCGCTGAAGGCAAGTTGAGATGTGTCCGAAGCTTCGCCAGCGAACGCCGGAGCTCGTTCAGCTCGGTGTTCAATTGTCGAAGATGATCCTCTGGGTCAGGCACGATGAAGTGAGGGATTGGCTGGAGATATGGCAACCCGCCGGTCACCCGCCTGGTCTGAAGTTACTGTACGCGGGCTATAGGTAATGGGACTATGAAACGGTTCTTGAAGCCGCGCGAAGTCAGTTTTGGGATGAGTTCGTCCGCGATATGCCAGGACAACAGGAGCGCGTATTCCGGTTGATCGGAAAAAAGACGCGTTTCCTCCCAGACGGGAACGATCGTCCCCGGGATATACTTGCCGATCTTGTAGGAGCCGTTGATTTCAAGTACGCCATCAAGGATGCCATCGTCGAGCCCGACGTAATTGATCAAGGTACTGGCGCGGGAGGGCGCGCCGATACCGTAGATGCGGCCGCCCTGCGCCTTAATGCCTTTGAGAAGCGCAAGAAGATCGAGCTTCGATTGCACCACTTCGCGCTTGAAACGGGCGAACGCCTCTGCCGTGATCCCGCGCTTCTCCTCGTCGATAATTTGGCGGACGCTGTCAGTCACGGGATACGATCCTTTTCGCGCGGAATAAACTCGGATCGAACCGCCGTGGGTGGGAATTCGTTTTGCGTGGATGACTTCCAGGCCATGCATCTCGAGAAGATGCCGGAGGCTCGTTAGGGAGTAGTAACGAAGGTGTTCGTGGTAGATCGTGTCATACTGGAGAGTCTCGAGGAGCGATAAGAAATAATGCGACTCACTGATAAAAATGCCGTCGTCATTCAGGAGAGTGAGGACGCCATCGACGATATTGTGGATGTCCTCAATGTGCGCGAAGACGTTAGTGGCGGTGACGATTTGGGCCCGCCCCTGCGCCGCCACGGCTTTTTCGGCGGTGGCTTTGTTGAAAAATGAAATCATCGATGGGATGCCGCGCTCGATGGCGAGCTTGGCGGCGTTAGTCGGTTCGATGCCGAAAACGCGGACACCATTTTTCAGAAAGTTGCTCAGGAGGGTGCCGTCGTTAGCGCCGATGTCGATGATCAGTTGGTTGGACTTAAGCGGGTAGAGCGATTCCACTTCGCGGGAAAGCTCGGCAAAGTTTTCGCGCAGAATTTTCGTCGTGCCGCTGGTGTAAGGGTAGGACGGGGGAAAAAGGATCGCGGGATCGACGATCAAACCGAGCTGAGCCAGCGTGCACTTTTTGCAGTGCAGGAGCTGGGCCGGATAAGCGGGCTGTTCGGCCAGGGGCGTGCCGAGCAATGGCATGGTGTTTACGGGCGGCAGATAGCCGAGGAACAAAAGCGATTCGAGATCGGGTGAATCGCAGACCTGACAACGGTCCACGACGATGCTGCCTCCGCTGCCCGCGGCGAGTTTTTTTTGGGTGGTCATGAAGTGCGGTTCGGTTTTCTCCCGGCATTTTCTATATACCAGCGAACGGTTGCCGCGAGTCCTTCTTTCAGGGACACGGCAGGTGTGTAGCCGAGTGCGCGAATTTTTTTGATGCTGGGGCAGCGGCGCACGGTCCCACCCGCCCGGAGGTCACCCGGGACGATTTGAATCTCCCGACCGAAGCAATGAGCCACTTGTTTGGCCAGCCCTTCGATCGTGATCTCGTCCTCCGTGCCGATGTGATAAATGCCGAGGTGTTCGCCTTTCTCGATCAAAGTCATTAGCCCCGCGATCATGTCGTCAATAAAAACGAAGGATCGCGTTTCGTTGCCGGCGCCCTGGATCGGAAACATGATTGTGCCCTTCGTCTCCTGGCAAAGCTCATGCATCCGGAGCGCAAATTGAGGAATGACATGCTCCCAGCCCATGTCTGGGCCGTAAACATTGTGCGGACGGAAGATCACTGCGCGCCTCAACTTTTTGCGTCCGCAATTAATCGTGAGCAGTTCGCTGATGAGTTTTCCCCCGCCGTACGAATAGCGGGGGTTGAGTGGGTCGGGGATGGAGAGGGACACTGTTTCGTCCGTCGGCACTTCTGGCGGCGTCTGGTAAACTTCGGAGCTGGATGCGACGAATAATTCGCCGACATCATGGGCGATGCAGGCATCGAGCACGTTGATCATCCCTTTCACGGCCACCTCCAGCACCAGGTCGGGACGTGAGTAAAAAAACTCGGTGCCATTGACCGCGGCCAGATGACAAACAGCATCCACCCCGCGCACGGCGCGCGCCACGGTGCCGGCATCGCGCACGTCGCCCTGGGCCCAATCGATTTCCGAGGCTATGTCCCCGAGCCGATGGCGCGAGCCACGCGATTCATTATCCAGCGCGCGGACCCGGTGGCCACTCGTCACCAAGGCCCGGACCAGCGCGCTTCCGATGAAACCGGTGGCTCCGGTGACGAGATAATTTTTTCCTCGGAGCGAAGAGCTGGACGACGGCAGTTTCATTGGAAAGGGGCCTAATCCAAAGACCTAACGATAGAATTTCGGTATCCTCACCGTTGCCGTGCGAGTGGCTTGGGAGTTCTTAAAGGCGGCGCGCATTCCCCAAAAAAACCAGCGCGAGTATTCGACCACCCACGGCCCAACTCGAAAAGTGGATTCCCCGCCATAAAGCCGATCTATCGAAACGATCGGGACTTCGCCGAGGCGCAATCCAGCGTGCTGAGCTTTAATCGCCATTTCGAACGCGACTGTCCAGCCGATCGGCGGGCTTTCCAGCTTCAACAATGGGAAAATTTCCTTGCGGAACATTTTGATTCCAGTCGTGGCGTCGGTGAGCGGACAGGAAGCGAGGCGATGGAAAAGCCAGTTCGCGCAGTAGGAAAGGACGGCGCCGATCATCGAACCGCCGAGACGCCGGCCTCCGTGAGCGTAGCGGGTGCAACTGACAAAATCGCAGCCTTCGCGAATCAACGCGATCATGTCCTCGATCGCGAGCACGGGCCCTACTTCGTCCGCCGCGAAAATCAGAATCACGTCGCCCTCCGAAGCGCTGACTCCAGCACGAATGGCGTTGACTACCCCGCGCCCGAGGCTGTTCTGGACGCCCCGGAGCTCCGGATAAATCTTGCGAGCTTCTTCAACGACCGGAACGCTGTCGTCCCCCGCCGAATCATAAACCACTAGAACTTCGTGCGGCTCATCCACGACCGCGCGAAGAATTCTCAGCATGATGCGCAGATTGATTCCTTCGTTTCGCACCGGCAGCAGAATCGACAGCATCCGACAATGATCGGCTGATGGCACCGCGACGTCGGTCATGCGCTGTAAAATTTCCGGATCAAACCGCAAACCCGCATCGCGTCTTCATCGCGCATTTGAAAAGCGGAAGGAAGCCAGAGAGCTCTTTTCGAAAGGCGCGTGCTGTTCGGGAACTCGTGATCGGAACGGAGGTAAGGCTTTTGGGTGTGGAGGGGGAACCAGAAACGCCGGCAGTCCGCGCCGTTTCTCGCAAGGAACGCGTCGAGCTCATCGCGCCGCGTCGCGATGGCGTCGACCCACTGAGGTTGTTCTCCGTTCTCGATGTCGAAGGGTAAAATGCGAATGCCGGCCACATCTGCCAGCTCGTCGCGATAAATCTGGTAGGTCTTTCTGATCCGTTCGAGTCGCGTGGAAAGTTCTTCCAACTGTCCCAAGCCAACGGCGGCCTGAAGATTCGTCAGTTTGAAATTGAAACCGAGATCAGGGTGCTCGTCATCTCCGCCGGTCCCACGAACGGGCCGGCCCTGGTCCTTGAGCTGGCGGAGCCGCTGCGCGAGTGGGTCCTCGTCTGTTAAGATCACACCGCCCTGGCCGGTGGTGATCGTTTTGTTCGGGGAAAAGGAGAAACATCCAGTCCGGCCAAACGTTCCAAGCCCTCGGCCTTTATGTTTCGAACAGAGCGCCTCGGCCGCGTCTTCGACAACCGCGAGGCCGCGCTGCGCGCAGACCCGAAGGATGTTCTCCATATCAGCACCACGTCCGCTCACGTGAACAGGCACGACGGCTTTCGTCCTCGAAGTGATCGCTCCCTCGAGAGCAGAGACGCTCATGTTCAACGTCTCGAGTTCGGCATCGACCAGGGTCACGGTCGCGCCCGCCATCGACGCGGCGTTTGCGGTCGCGATAAAAGTGATGTCGGGAATAATGACTTCGTCGCCGTGGCCCACCCCCAGAGCAACGAGCGAAAGATAGATGGCCGCGGTCCCACTCGTAACAGCGATGCCATGTTTCGCGCCGGCAAGCCTGGCGATTCGTTGCTCGAATTCGAGGGTTACTTCACCGTCGTTGAGGTAATTACTCTCAAGAACGGCTTTCACCAGAGGTAGCTCCGTGCCGGCCATCTCCGGCGACCACCACGAGAGTCGCGGGGTTGTCATGACCCAGTCTGTGCGCGCTGCAGGAATTTATCGAGCCTGGCGACCTGCTCCAAAACGTTTTCGCGATTGCGTGGCTGCAAGAAACGGATCGGGTTCCCGGCATAAACCGACCACGCTTTGAATTCGAAGCCGGCCGGGACAAAACTAAGCGCCCCAATCACCGTTCCTGTCGGGATTTCATTGCGGGGCATGATCACGGAATTCGCTCCCACCCCCGTGTAATCACCGAGGCTTACGTCGCCGGTGATGAGGTTGGTTTTTACCGGGCCAATCCCATCCGGCAAAATGGTGACGATGTCATTTACAAAATCGTCACTCGAACACCAGACTCTGACGCCGGCCGACAGGCTGCTGTAATCACCCAGGGTGAATTGGCGATCGACTCCGCCGGCAATGCTGCAGCCCGAGGCGACATGCGAGCACCGGCCGATGTTCACCTTTGTGGAGAAATAACAAAAATCGTCGACCACGGAATCATCACTCACGACAAAGAAGTCGGGATGCCGAACTCGAATGTTACGCGAGATGATCGGTTTCATGCCTTCTTGGGTGAAGGAAGCACGCCCCAGAGATCGACGATTTTGACGCGCGCTGGAATAACAAGCCCTCGGTAGGCTTCATGCGGGACGCCGACGACGATGACGTCGCTGCTGCCGACAAGTTCTTCCTTGCTGATAAAAGTCGGGTCGGTCGCGTATTCGTCCGAGTAGAGAACGTGGGCCTGGTGAAAGCGGAGGAGTTTGCCGAGTTTGTAGGAAAGCGAGTCGCGGATGTCATCGCTTTCGGCTTTGAAAGCCATGCCGAGAATGCCGACGCGGGTTGCCGATAAATCGAACTCGGCCGCCAGCCGCTCGACGATGAAGTTAGGAACGCCCTCGTTGATGGTCATCGCGACCTGGCCAAGGATGAAGTTGTGTTTTTCGAAGGCGAACAATTGCATCGTGTCCTTCATCAGGCAGGGGCCCGCCGCGAAGCCGGGGCCGGGTATCGCGCCCATTCGCGGATAACCGCGCTTCATTTTTTCAAGAAGACTGCGGTAATCCAGGCCGGCGCTCTCGACCATCATGTAGAGCTGGTTTGTGGCCGCGAACTCGATGTAACGAAAGGCGTTGCAGAGCAGCTTCGCGAACTCGGCTTCGAGTGGGGTCATCTCCACGACTTCCGGCGCGATCTTGCGGAAGAGATTCGTAGCTTTGGCGACAGCCTGGGGCGAAGTGCCGCTGACCAATTGCGGCAACGCGCGGATTTCCTCGATGCCCTTGCCTTGCACGACGCGCTCCGGACAAAAAGCGAGCAGTGTCTTTTTCCCGTGCCGTTTCAGATAGCTATCGATGTAGGCCGTCGTTCCCGGGGCGACGGTTGACCTGAGAATAATCATCTGATCGTCGCGCAAGTACGGTATCCATTCGTCCAGGCAACGCATCAAGAGCGAGAGATTGGGATTGTGAAATTCGTCGATCGGTGTGCCGATCGTAAGCACGATGAACTCCGCTTGTGCGATTTGTTTCGGCTCTGAGGAAAAACCGAGCCGGCTCGTCGCCAGAACTTTTTTCAACAGCTCCGGTCCACTTTCTTCGAGAAAGGGTAGCTGCCCGGCAGCCATCCTCTCCATGGCTTCCTTGTTAATATCCAGGATGAGAGTTTTGAAACCGCGGTCGGCGAGAACCAGAGCCAGGGGCACGCCCACATGCCCCGCGCCACCGACCACACAGATATCGTGCTTCTCCATTCCGGGTTCGATCATAACGCGATTTGTCCTTTTGCCACCGCCATCAGGATCGCCGCTCGATTTAGGGCGCTGCAAAATGCCGGCTCGGCCAGGATCAAATTCCGTAGAGGCTTGTCATAAACGATCGGCTCGATGCCGTGCTCTTTCTCGAATGCGTTCGCGGGATCCTGGGCGACCCGGGGCGCAAAAAAGCACCACATCCGGTTGCCCAGTCGCCCCGTGTCCGGGGCCAGGGTTCCCAGAAGAATCAGTTCGTCCGCGATAAATCCGGTTTCTTCTCGCAGCTCTTTTCGAGCGGCCTGCTCGGGTGTTTCATCTGCTTCCACATGCCCGCCCGGCAATTCGAGCGTGATCATTTCCACCGCGGGACGGAATTGCCTGACTAACGGAAACCTTCCATCGGGCGTGACCGCAAACACGGACAAGTAGTCCCGCGTGCTGATCGAGTAATGAAGGAGAGCTTTATCCCCCACGACTTTCTCCACCATTTCAAACCACGGCGTTTTGAAAACAGAACTCTTGCTGGAGATGATTGTGCCGTCCACGGGAGGCACCGTAGATGACCGAACCCGCGGGTCAAATCAAGCCATGGGCCGCGCGATCCCGATCAGAAAACGTAAACTTCAACCAACCCAACCCCCGTCCCGCCATTCTTGCCACGGACGACCGCGGTGTACGCGCCTCGGGCCAATCCCGTCGCGTAGATCGCCGCTTCAGCGTCGTTCGATGGCTGGAAACCGGTCGATTGGATCACGGCCGCGTCGGGGGAGTTTTTCCAGTCGTCATTAGTGTCAATGGTCGCGCCGTTTCCATCGTGTAATTCGAGGATTGGATCAGCCAGAGGATTCGCGATGCCTACCCTGGCTAACGAGGGACCGATTCCTCGCACGACCACTTTCGTCGTGCCGACGCCGCCGAGATAAATAAAGCCGCCGATCATCACGTTATCGTTCGTTTGAATGAATCCGCGCGTGCTAATGTTAGCGAGCTTGGATGTCGGCACCGCGTCCAGATCGTAAATTTCGACCAAGGCGATCCCAGCAAGGCTACTCGCGCTCTGCACGACCGCTGTGTAACCCCCGGGACTCAAGGTGGCGAGGATGGCAGATTCGGCGTCATTGGTGGGCGCGACGCCGCTGCCAGTGATGTCAATGGACTGGTCGGCCTGAATAAGGCCTCCAATCTGAGTGGATCGCCAGTTGTCATTGCCCGCGATAAGCGCGCCAGTCGCATCATGGAGCTCAAGCTTCGGGTCTTGGAGCGCACCGGCGACAAAACCGTTTAAGGAAGGACCGATAGCGCGAATGACTACTCGCTTGGGTGCAGTTCCTTGAATAATAAAACCACCAATCAAGACATTTTGACCGTTCCCAACCGGCAGACGGGTTGAGACGTTTGCCGCGAAGGCTGGAGGTGGGGGTGGAGTAAGGAAGGCAGTACCGTTAACCGAGAGCGCATGGACACCCATGCCCTCCACTGTGGTAGGAACCACGCCGAAATTGGTTGGGTATGTCGTTCCATCGAGAGCGACGGCCGCGCCACTACCCGCGTACCCGAGGAAAGATGGCAGGGGCAGCGTCTCGCCCGAGGCTCCGCTCGTTAAGACTGTTGGCGGGACCATGAGAAGCGCGCCAATGATTGCGGGAACACTGCGCGCGGTATTTGCCGAAACTGTCTTCACCACGCCCGACGTCGGGATCGTCGTGTTATTGAGCTCGCTCACCGTCTTCGCGCCGATGTTGTCGTTATAGAAGGCTGTCACGTCGCCTGGGAAAATCTGGTTTGCGCTGTATTGCAGGCGATTGAACGGACCCGCGCGCCCGCTGTCTGCATCGTAGATGGTCTCGCCGCCGGCGTTTTTGCTGATGACGCAGCTCGCGACCAGACCTTCCATGTCAAAGGCCGGCACCCCGTTCGCCGGCTGCGTCGGAGAACTGACGAGTGCCGAGCCTCGACCAACGCTCTGATTCTCCACCAGGTTGGAATCATGCAAATCGAGAATGCCCCCAAATATAAGGATCGCACCACCGAGATTGCCACTGCGGCAGCCTGCGATCGTCGAATTTTGGACGGTAACGACGGAGCCTTGGGTAATGGAAAGGCCGCCTCCGAAATCCGAGGTGCTGCAATTCTCGATGATGGAATTGTCCATGGTCAGGGCCACGAAAGCTCCGCCGATGGCGCCGGCCGAGCCGCTGCCATTCGGACCGATGGTAACGAGATCCGAAAATACCACCCGGGTCAGATTCAACGTCGCGCGGTTACTTGCTGGACTGCCATTCTGTGTGACGCCGGCGAGACCGTAGGCGGCATTGAGGTCTCCCGAAACAAAAATGGCGCCGCCCTGAAGCGCATTCTTCGTAGCACCATCACCGCGAAACAACGAATCACTCACGGTAAGCGAGGTCGATCGGCGATTAATTGTTCCGAAGGCCGTGGTAGAATCCGGAACATCGGCAGAAATGGCGAAAATCGAACCGCCGATACTTTCGCCCAAGGTAGTGCCATCTGCATGGTTACGCTGGAAAACGCACCCCTGAATTTCGGCGATCGCGCGATAGCTGCTGATCACGCCTCCATGCAGGGCGAAGTTGTCGTTGAAACGAGAGTTATAGAGCTTTCCAGTCGTTTGATCTTCGACATGAATTGCGCCTCCTGAGGCTGGCCCGGGAGTAGCGACGGCGGGATCGCGCACAGCTGAGTTCCCGACGAAGAGCGAATTATTCACAGTCAGCGAGGCAGCGGGCGTGCTCACCGGATCTCTCCAGGCAGCGCCGCAAAAAATTGCCCCACCCACATAGCCGGCGTGGTTATCTTCGAACCGGCAGTTATCGACGTTGAACGACGAATCGCTGCCGAAAATCGCGCCGCCCGCCGCGTTCGACACATGATTAGGCAGATTGACGCGATTTCCGGTAAAGCTGCACTCCCGCAGAAAGAGGCGCGAGCCTACGGCCGCGATGGCGCCTCCGTAGTTGCGTGAACTGTTATTAGTCCAGGTGCACTGCCGGAACGAAACAGAGGCAGTCTCAAACCATAACGCCCCGCCACCAGTCATCGCTGGGTTCGCTCTGTTGTCTTGGAACACACACGAGGTGAAGATGGCATTGTTCCGCACCATGGTCACTGCGCCGCCAATAAAATTCGTGCCTGAGGCTCCGCCGGAAAAGATCAGCCGGTCGAAAATAAAGGTGTGCGGCGCGTTTCCAACCGAATTGGCGATGCGGATGATGTCGGTCGCATTGCCTCCGCTCAGAACGACAGTCGCGCCCGACGCGGCCCGGATCGTAAATCCTTTTCCATAATCCAGGACGGTGAAGCCACCCGAAGGCGCCGCATAGGTGCCGTCGGCCATTTCGATGACACCGCCGTCGTCAATGGCAGCTATCGCATCCTGCAAATTCGAACGGTCCGCTGGCACGCGTACGAAAGAAGCAGCGCGTGAGATCTGGGCCGAAAAAACGAGCGCGGCGAAGAGGGCTATCCGTATGCTCCATGGCAGCAAGCTAAACGTGAACCGTTCGACAATAAACATGCTCCTTTCGTAGCAAGTTTCTCACCAACGACAAGGGAGTCTTTTACTGGGCTGGCGGAGAGGACGCTACGGAGGGCAATCTGACCCCGGCAGATCCTCCCACCGGAAACGCCTCCTGTTGCTTAAGATCGATGGCCCATGCTTTGAGGACGACAGGTCGTTGAGGTAAGGGTGAGAGGTCTATGTCCTGGTCGAATCCGGCATTTTTCATGGCAGAGGAGTTGAACGCGGTTATCAGATCGAAGCGAGTGTGTCCTGTTGGAACCGCAGTAAAAGGATGAAAAGACTGATCTGGATTCACCCACCCGAGGACGACGAAATCGGCGGCTGAGTTCGAGCTTGGATTTCGCCCCCATCCTGCAACCCTGAAATGAGTGCCGTCCTGAATTGTGAGCAAGTCAAGGTTGCCACCTTCATTGTCCAACCCTTCGGGCAACGCCGTGACCGCGCGTTTTAGCTTCTCACTTATCAGCGGAAGCTTAATCAACCCGGCGTTTCGCATCGCCTCGACTCTGTCAGCAAATCCCACGGGAAATGGGTAGGCTGAGAAAATTTCAGGATTATTCGGAAGCGCGTTCGCCCAGATGACCGCAGTGCGCGCGCGACGCCGGTTCTGTTGAAACCAATGGAGGCGGGTTAGCTCTTCGGAGAACTGATACGCCCACGCTTCACCCAATAACGTAGAGCAAACCGTGAGGATG
>DASQPH010000073.1:0-21118 GCA_035644055.1 Chthoniobacterales bacterium | reverse complement strand
CAGCCGAAATGGTCCGATTTGCCGCTGCTGGTGGCGACCGGCGGCACTCAAATTCCGCGCCGCGTTCGCGATCTCGCCGGCGCCAGTGCCAATGTGATCTTGATCGCCCGGCCATTGCGCGACTTCACCTTGATTAGCGCTATTCGGGCGACGTTGCGCGCGCGCCGCAGTCAGTTCGAAGCGCGTGATCTGAGCGAAGAACGGGACACGGTTCTCTCCAGCATCAGTGAAGCGTTCTCCGCCCTCGATCGCGATTGGCGTTACACCCACGTGAACGACAAGATCGCGGAGATGGCCGGCTGGCCGAAGGACAAAATGATTGGCCGCGTGATCTGGGAAATTTTTCCGGAAGCGGTCGGGACTGAATTCTACGAGAAAGCGCACCAGGTCATGCGCACGGGTGAATCGAGGCATGGCGAATATTTTTATACGCCTTGGAATCGCTGGGTTGAGACGCGGATGTATCCGACCAAGGACGGGATCGTCATTTTCCGGGCGGACGCCACGGAGCGGAAAAAACAGGAGCAGCTCGCGCACGAACGCGAAGCAAAGCTGCGGGAGAGCCAGGAGCGTTTGCAACTGGCGACCGCAGCGGCGGACATTGGCACGTTCGATTTTTTCCCGAGCACGGGCGAATTACAGTTTTCCGACCGGAGCCGGCAGATGTTCGGAATTCCGCCGGAAACGAAACTGACCTACGAAACTTATCTCAACGCAGTCCATCCCGATGATCGGCATATCGTGCACGAGACCGTCGCGCGAGTGCGCCAACCGAAAAGCAGCGGGCGGTTCGACATTGAATATCGCACGATCGGCCTCGCCGACGGCAAGGAACGCTGGGTGGCGGAACGCGGCCAGGCGTTGCTCGATTCCTCGGGGCGGGTGACGCGATTTATCGGAACAATGCTCGAGATCACGGATCGAAAGAACGCCGAGATCCAGTTGCAGCGCGCCAAAAACGAAGCGGAAGAAGCTAACCGTGCGAAGGACCGTTTTCTCGCCATGCTTTCCCACGAGCTGCGGACGCCACTCACGCCGGTGCTAATGACGATCGCCGCTCTCCGGCGTGAATCGAATCTAACGGACGATTTGCGTCACGATCTCGAAGTTCTCCAGCGTAACGTCGAGCTGGAAGCGCTCCTCATTGACGATCTTCTGGACCTGACGCGCATCGCCCACGGAAAGCTCGAGCTCCACAACGACGCGGTCGACATTCACGGGACGATCGAGCACGCCCTCAACATTTCGGCCGGCGATCTGATCGGAAAAAAGATCCAGGTGATCCGATATTTCGATGCGCGCGAGCATCATTGCTGGGCGGACCCGGCGCGTCTGCAGCAGGTGTTTTGGAACCTGGTGAAGAACTCGGCGAAGTTCACCCCGGAAGGCGGGCGGATCGAAATCTCCACCAGGAACAACGAGGCCCACCAGATCGTTGTCGAGATCCGTGACAACGGAATCGGGATCGAGAAAAAACTGATGCCGCGAATTTTCGACGCGTTCGAACAGGGCGGCGGCACCGTAACGAGCAAGTACGGCGGACTCGGTCTCGGGCTGGCCATCTGCAAGCGCGTCATCGATCTGCACGGCGGCGCAATTGAAGCGCAGAGCGAAGGCAAAGGACGCGGCGCGAAATTCACGGTCACGCTAGGCGCGATGGAGACTTCGATGCTCGAAGGTCCGGTCCTGTTCCTCGAGAGCGAGCCGCCGCGGATGAAGCACGTCCAGATCTTGTTCGTGGAAGACCACGAGGATACCGCGCGCGTGCTTGGCCGGATTTTGCGAAACGCCGGCTTCGATCTCAGCCACGCCGGGACCGTGGCGGAGGCGCGCTCGCTCGCGGGGACAAGGCGGTTCGATTTGCTCATCAGCGATCTCGGATTACCCGACGGCAGCGGACTCGATCTGATGAAAGCATTGCGCGAAGCGCAGGGAATGAAAGGAATCGCGCTGAGTGGATTCGGCACGGACGACGACGTGGCGGCCAGCCAGGCGGCTGGATTCTCCGCGCATCTGACGAAGCCGGTCGATTGGGAACGGCTCCGCACCGAGATAGAGAAGCTGGTGACGGTGCGCGATTCGTCCGCGAGATCCGCGGCCTAACGACTCCCGAGCAACATTTGTTTCAGCGCGGTGGCGTCGGCGTGCACGTCCACTTTCACGACTTGCCCCGGCGCATGGTAGTTGTGGCAGGTGATGCAATCGCTCGCGACTTTGCCTTTCGGGCTGTGACACGTAATGCAGTTCGCTTTTGCCGGCATCAACACTTCCGAGGTCTCGCGGCTTTGCATCGCGTGATGACAATCGTCGCACTTCACACTCGCGTGTTTCGCGTGGTTGAAATGGGTCTGCGGCATCCAGCGATCGACCAGGATCGGTTTTGTCACGACGGGCACACCGCCGGCCGCCGTTTTCACTTCGTGGCAAAAAGCGCAGCCGGCGAAATTCCCTCGCGTGGCGGCGGCGTTTTGCCGATGCGGTTTAAAGGGATCGGTCTCGAAGAAGACGGCGCGCTCGAATTCTGCATCGCTTCCAAATTGCGCGCGCAACTGGTTCATCTGCTCCGCGACATAAGTTTTCACGTCGTCATAACGCCCGCGGCCCTGTTGCTCCTGAGTGCGAGCGAAACCGGCGTATTGCGCGGGCAAAGTTCGCAGAAATGTCCGGACGAGATTCACATCGCCATGCGGCAAATAGAGCTGCGGATTATTTTTGTCGAACATCAACGCGTGACACGCCTGGCAATTCGCAGCGAAACTGATCCGCTCATAGAACCGGCCTCCTGGTTCCGGTTTGTGGCAGTAATTGCAATCGAGCTTCTGCCCGTTCACTGGCGGGATGTCGTTGGCGAAATGGCGCTGGTGATTGAAGCGCAAGACGTCGGGGTCGCGCGCTTTCTCGCGGATGAGCTGGAATTCCGGATGCGCGTCTGCGAATGACGGAAACACCTGCGTGTAGCCGCGCACCGGCCGCGGCATTTCGAAGACGACCTGTTGGGCCGGATGCGACCGGAGATGGAAAGCGTCTGCCGGCAGCGTCGCGCCTTTTTTCGCGGACGCGTCCATGATGTCGCGATCGTTGTGGCACGAAGCGCATTGCAGATCGGCAACGCGTTTCATCGGGCCCGGCCCGAGATGTTCCTGGTGGCAGATCGAGCAGGAGCGATTTTCGACCACGTTCGGCTCGTGCAGATCGTATTTCTTCGCGGTCCCAAACGGCGGATTGTTCTCATGACACTGCTGGCATTTGAGATCGATCGATTTGAAATCGAGCCCGCGATGGAATCGGTCTTTGATGATGCTCTTGAATTTCGCGAACGTCAGATCGCGTCCCATCGCTGCGTTCTTGTCATGGCAGGCAGCGCAATCCTGTTCGTAGTTTGCGTGGTGGCTGGAAAGTTTTCCGGAGCTGAAAAATTCCTCGTCTGCCTGCCGGCTAAAAATCCTTTTCTGATAAATGAAGATCGCCGCGAGCCCGCCGGCGATCGCGATGAAGCTCGCGCAAAAGCGCGCGACTCGCCACGGATGCTTCCTTTTGTAATAGCCGAGATTGCCTTTGTAGCGCTCGGCGATCTGCTTCTGCGTTCGTCCCGGCGTTGGCATCGCTTAGTGAGGCTCCAGCCTCATTCGTAATCGTGCTCGTGCTCGTGCTCGGTTTGCCGCGATCGTCTCGATCACGAGCACGAGCACGATTACGATCGGGAAGAGAACGGTCATCTTAATAGTAGAACAACGTCACGACGGCGTGCCAGATCGTGAGCATCACGAGCAAAAATGAAAACGGGACGTGAACGAAGAGCCAGCCGTGGAGCCAATGATGAAGCCGCACCTGCACATCAAGCATGCGCCGTTCATCGCACCACGCCTGGATTTCTTCGACGCGGCTCCGGTAACCTTCGGCGACGCGCAATTTCACAAAGCGAAAGGTGTCGTCGGAAAAACGCGGATTGTTCAGCTGCATTCGGTCGCCGCGATGCGCCTGGAGATACGGAAGAATCTGGCGCTCGATGAATTCAACGAGAACCGCTTCCGATGCCGGATCGGGCGGCGGCGCCGGTTTGGCTGCCGGCTTCGGCGCGGCCGGAGCAGCAGGCTTGGCCGGCGCAGGAGGAGCGGGTTTTGGCGGAGGCGCCGGCGGCGCTGCGGCGGGCGGTGCAACTGGCGGCGACGGCGCCGGTTGATCGCCGGCCGGAACTTCGCTGCGCGCAACTGGTGCACCCGGCGGATCGCTTTGCACGCGGGCCGTCGGCGTCCCGATCGTTTCGGGTTTCGGCGGTGCTGGTGTCACCGCTGCATTCGGAACCGATGGTGGCGGTTTCGATTCCGCGTCGTCCGGCGGCGCCGCGGCCACAACCGGCGCTGCCGTCGGCGCAGAACCAGTCGCGGATTTTGCGCGAGCGACAGGCGTGCTCAGTTCGCCTTTAGTTGAAGCCATCACCGGGGCGGCAGCAGTCGCGGTCTTGGCGGCGCTCGGCGCCGGCGCCGCTGCATCCGGTTTTTTTGGCGGCGCGGGTTTAAATGAATCGCGCATCTTTTCCGCGGCGACAGCGAGCTGCGAACGAATGTGCGGGATTTGCTCGAACACGGTCTCGGCCGGCAACCGTTCCTTCATCAATCGCGGCATGACATGTTGAAGGAAGAGTCCGTAAAATCCGCTCACCATCACGATGGCATAGAACACCATCAGGAAAGTCGTCATCGGCCCGCCGAGCCGGAAGCCGCTGTGGAGAATCACGAGCGGGATCGTCAGGATCGTCAGCCAGATATGCGCGCGGAGCCAGCGTTGCACCGTGCCGACACGCCAGAGCGGAATTTTTTTTCGCAGGCTGAGGAGGATCGCGAAAATAAAAATCGCGAGCGAGATCGAGCCGAACCAAAGCCCGAGCGGCGTACCGCCGACAGTGTGATGCTCAGTGGGCGGCTGGATCAGCGAACGCGGCAGCCGAAGCCACGATGGCAGCGACGCCGGATAAAAATTCCCGGCGTAAAGAACGCACGCCGCAATCGTGGCCAGCAGAACGAAAACGATCCAGGGAACGTGCCGCCAATTATTGATCCGCATGGGGCCAAAATTCCAAATCCCAAAATCCAAATCCCAAGGAAATTCCAAAACCCAAATTCCAAATATCAAAGCGCGGCGCTTTGTTGCTCAGTTTGGGATTTGGAGCTTGGGATTTGGGATTTCTCACGTCAGTGAGTGTGGTGCGTTTCGTAACGGCGCGCCGGCGTCCATTCATCGTCGAAAAGCTGGTTCTGGATTTCGAGGGCGTCGCCGAAGAACCGCTGTGGATCGACGCGCTTCGCGGCATCGTGCGGGCAGGCATAGACGCAGCTCGGCACCGATAATTGCGTGCAGAGATCACAGGTATTCGCCTTATAAGTCGTCGATTTTTTCTTCTCGATCTTCACCGTCGGCGGAATGTTTGGGTTCGGCGATTTTACCTCAGTGCGAACTTCCTTCGTCACTTCGAGCGGATGCATGTTGATGTTGCCGTAAGGGCAGAGCTCGGCGCATTTCCCGCAGCCGATGCACCAGTCCTCGATGATGATCTCGAGGTTTTCCTTCCGGCGGATCGAACCGACCGGGCATTGGGTCATGCAAAGCGGGTCGCGGCAGGAACGACACGCGGTTGCGACGAGGAAATGATCGTAGCGCAGGCCGTCGCGAAGCAGGCGGGAAATTCCGTCGTGCGCTTTCGCGCAGGCCTGGACGCACGCGTCGCAGCGGGTGCAGTTGTCGAGATCGATGAGCAACAGGTTCTGGGCTTCGAACAGACCCTGGTTCAGATAATCGTCGAGCCGCAGGCCAGGCGGAGCGACGCGGCCGCGGGTAGCCGCCATGCGCGCGTCAGCGACGGGCTCGATCTGCGCGCGCACGCCGGGAAATTGTTCGAGCATCAGGTTGAATTCGGCGCCGGGAATTTTCACGACATCGGCGGAATCCAGCGCGGTGCAGGTCGCGATCCGCTTGATCGAGCGCAGTAATCCAATTTCGCCGAAATATTCGCCGCGGCTGAGATAGGTGCGGACCATCTCGCCGCCGGGCATCGCCTGCGAGACACGCACCATGCCGGAGCGAATCAAATAAAACGCGTCCGCCTCTTCGCCTTCCTTACAGATCACGTCATTCTGGTTGTAGGAGACCAGCTCGACTTTTTCCTTCAGGTACTTCAGGAATTCGTCGCCGACACTGGCAAAGAGCGGGACGCTCCGCAGATGCGTCTCGAGCGAGCGCTTCCGATATTTTTCGTCGAGCTCCGTCTTGAACGACGTGCCTTTGAACGTCGGCGCCTTGAGCGCTTTCGACATCGACTTCGACGCTTCCGAAATCTGGCGCGTCCCGACCAGCATGTCGAGAATGACGCGCAGCATCTCGACCATGACGCACGGCTCGCGCGCGATGACCGTCGCCGAACGCGGCTGGAATGTGCGGCATGTCATTTCGCCGAAGAGCTCGCCGGGTCCAAGCTCAGCAATCGGCTTGCTCATGGGCAAATCGATGTTGGCGTCGATTCCGATGAACTTGCGCTCGTGCGCTTCGGCCCGTTTGTCCTGGCCGTCGTTGAGCAAAAAACTTTTCATTCGCGCCATGCTGCGGCCGAACAAACCGAAGGCCGGACGCGTGCGCAGATGGGCGAGAGGATTTTGAATCGAAATATCGACCGTGCCGGAAACAATGTAATACGCCGTCGATCCGAACTCGCCTTCCACACAGACCGTCTGGCCCTGGCGGTAGCGATGCAGGGCCGCCGCGCCTTTCGCATATTTTTCGAGCTGCGCGCCGGGGACTTCTTTCAGTGCCGGCAAATACTCGAGCAATTGCTCGACGCTCAGCGGGTCACCCGAACTTAACTTTCCCTCCGTTTCGTCCATGGCGCAGGGCGCGATGATACGCAGCGCGCCGGAACGAAGAAAAGCTCCAAACACCAAGCTCCAAGCACCAGAGAAACTTCAAACACCAAAGCTCCAACAGCGGCTCTCCTCTGCGATGTTTGGAGCTTGGTGCTTCTCTGGAGCTTGGTGCTTGGAATTTGGAGCTTTCGCTACGCGACCCCTCCGGCGAAATGGAGCAGCTCGAGAATTTCGCTTCGCAGTTGCAGGAACTCACTGCTGCTCCGATCGCGCGGGCGCGAAAGATTCACCGGAATGATCCGCTCGATCCGGCCCGGCCGCTGCGTCATGATTACGATCCGATCGCTCATGTAAATCGCTTCATCGATGTCGTGGGTGACGAGCAGCATCGTCTTCCGGCGCGCCTGCCAGAGGCGGAGCACTTCGTCCTGCATCCGCATGCGGGTAAACGCATCGAGCGCGCCGAGCGGTTCGTCGAGCAAAAGAACTTTCGGGTGGTTGATCAGGGCGCGGGCGAGCGCGACCCGTTGCGCCATGCCGCCGGACAGGTGATGCGGATAGGCGTCGGCAAAACTTTCCAGGCCGACGAGCCGCATGAATTCGTCCACTTCGTGGCGCTTCTCATGGAGAACGTGACGCGCCACCAGACCAGCCTCGATGTTCCGGCGCACGGTCAACCACGGAAACAAATTCGGGTCCTGGAAGACGAGGCCGCGTTCGGCGTTCGGTTCGGTAATTAATTCAGCGCCGACCGCGAGTTCGCCGGAGTCCGGCATATCGAGCCCGGCGATCAATCGCAACAAGGTCGATTTCCCGCACCCGCTCGGTCCAACCAGCGACGCCAGTTCGCCGGCCGGCATGGAAAGCGAAACTGCATCGAGCGCGAGCCGGCGCACCGCCGGATCTTCGGGCAACGGAAAACTCTTCGTCACCTCGCGCACTTCCAGCGCCGAGGCTTCGTTCGCGACCGCCGCTACCATTTAATGACTCCCTTTTGCCAGACCAGGACGCGATCGCGCACTTTGAAGAGCACCGTCATGATCGTCGAAAAAAACGCGGCCATGATGACGAGCGCGGCAAAAACTTTTCCGTACTCGGCCCAGCCCTGGGCCCAACTGACGTACCAGCCGAGACCCGATTTTACGCCGACGGTTTCGGCGACGACGAGGGTGAGGAACGACGCGCCGAGTCCCATGAAGAGTCCGATGAAGATGCTTGGCAGCGCCGCAGGGATCGCGACGCGGAAGATCAGATAGCGACGGCCGGCGCCGAGAGTGCGCGCGACGTCGAGGTACGAAGCGCGCGTGTTCGAGATACCGGACGCCGTCAACATCGTGACTGGAAACCAAACCGCGAGCGCGATCAGCGACGCTGCGGAAAAAACTGCCGACGGCGAGATGACCATCGCAAGAGGAATCCAGGCCGTGGCTGGAATTGGCCCGACCACTTTCAGGATCGGCATTCCCCAATAGCGGACCGGCGTCGACCATCCGATGCAGATGCCGCTGATCAATCCTGCGATCACGCCGAGCGCATAACCGCCGAGCAACAGGACCAACGAATGCCAGGTGCTGTCGAAGAGCAGCGCGCGATCGTTAATCAGACTTTGGAAAACGCCGGCCGGGCTGGGAAAGTACGGCAGCGGCAGTAAACGAAAGCCGGTCGTGATCAATTCCCAGGCGCACAATGTCAGCAGGGCGACGGCGAAGATCGGTCCTGCCTGGCGCATGCGTCGTCTCAGGGCCGGCAACCAGAGCTGCGCGATCGCGAGAAGAAACGAGACCGCGAGGAAGTTCCAAAGAAACACGAAATAGGAACGCGTTTCTGCCGGCGACTCGGTTTTCGACACGAACCAGTGCACCGCCAGACAAATGAGGTTCGCCAACGGGACCGGCAGCCACGTTCGCCATCGCTTCGTCCCCCGTTCCGCCGCGACATCGCCCAGCGTCGCGTCCGTTCTCGCCGAATTTATTTCTGGGCCGCGACGACTGGCTTCTTGCAACATGAGTCTTCCCGGTCGCCGAGAATTAACTCCGCGTAAAGGCGGATGTCCTGGTCCGGAGGAACCTGGCCACCGGCCACTTTCTCGACCGGCAGACTATCGATCCATTCGTCCGTCACGCCGTCGAGATGGACGAACGCTTTCTTCGCCAAGGCCGCCACATCCGTGGTCGGGCTTAGCATTCCCGCGATTTTCATTTCTTCGGCCGCTGATTTAACCGCGTTATCCGCACCGGAAACGCTCGGGACATAACGCAGATGCGAGATCGCGACGGTGTTCAGCTCAGGATTCGACGCGAGATACTTTTTCTCGACGGACAACCGCGCCGCGGCCGCCGGATTCGTCTCGACCCACTTCGCGCCTCTCAAGAGCGCGCGCGTCGCCGCCGCCGACTCCTTCGGATGCGCCGCCAGATATTTTCCATTCACGATGACCGCGCAGCAGTACTCGTCCTTGTAAGGCATGTCCGCCGCCTGGTCCGCAACGTTGCGCACCTTTCCGTCGGCCAAAAGGAGGCTGCCAATCGGCTCGGCGTTCGCGACCGCGTCGACTTCGCCCTTATCGAGCGCGAGGCCCAGCTCGCCGGCCGGAAACACGCGCCAGCTCACGTCTTTGCTCGCATCAATTCCGTTCGCGCCGAGAACGCGGTTGGCAAAAATAAACGGTGGCGTTCCCATGCCAGGAACCCCGATCCGTTTTCCACGCAGGTCCTGGACGGTGTGGATATTTCCTTTCGTCGAGGCCTGGACGCGCAGGCAGCCCTTGTGGATTCCAGCCGTGAATTTCACGTCCAATCCCTGTTCGATCGGTTTTAGAAAATACATCACCAGATGGTGAGTGATGTCGTATCCACCCAGGGCGAGCACGTCCTTGTAGTTCGCCCACTCGCATTTCACCAACTCGACGTCGAGTCCTTCCTCCTTGAAAAACCCGTTCTCAACCGCGGTGAAAATCGGAGCCTCACAGGTCAGCCCGATGTAGCCGACCCGAATTTTGTTCGAAGCACCGCCCGTCGCCGCGTCTTTTCGGCAACCGGCCAGGACAAGCGCCGCGGTCGCGACGAGCACGATGGATCTCGAATAGCGCATGAGGCAATAGAGTTAGATCAAATACCGGAATACTCCAGCGCGAACAGCCACCGCTTCTTCTGTAGCCGCTTCGCCTCTTCTGTAGCCGCTTCGCTATGCGAAGCGCGAGAACGACATTGCTTCAGGAACCGCCATTCGTCATGCTATTCGCTCCCTCCAATGAACAAGCATGCTCGCGTCCCTCCCCGACTCGATCGCCTCTTCCCGAGCAATCCGGTTTTCTTCATCACCGCTTGCACGTATCGACGAAGGCGGTTGCTCGCGGCCGATGCGGTTTACGATGCCTTCGTAGGTTTCTGTCAACGCGCGTACGCCGAACACAGCATCGCGGTCGGCCGGTACGTCATCATGCCGGATCATATTCATTTGTTCGTCTCCGGACCGAATGAGTTCGAATT
The DNA here is from genome assembly GCA_035644055.1 of Chthoniobacterales bacterium. GTDB lineage: Bacteria > Verrucomicrobiota > Verrucomicrobiia > Chthoniobacterales > UBA10450 > AV80. The sequence goes on along the minus strand of DASQPH010000073.1, from coordinate 10,779 downwards.
GGGGAGATGGATGGGAATGTTGAAGCAATGCTTGGAGAAGGCGGTGATCGCCACGACATCGTCCACAGGGCGACGGCTACAGAGGCCGATCTGGCAACGAGGATTCTTCGATCATGTTTTGCGAAGTGAGGAAAGTTACGGACAAAAGTGGAATTACGTGCGCGACAATCCGGTCCGCGCGGGTTTGGTCGCGGATGCCGATGGCTGGCGGTAAGGAGGCGAAATAATCAGAATCGATCGCATATAGCCGAACGGCGTCGCCCACAGGGCGACGCCTACAGCAATTGATACGGATCCACGTCCACGGCGGCGACGACGTCCTCGGGCAGCGGAAGCTTGTCGAGCGTTTCACGAACGAGACGGCTCAGGCGCATGATGGCTTCGCCGCGCAGCAGAATGTGGAAACGAAACTGACCCTGCAATTTTTCCAGCGGCGCGGGCGCGGGCGCGTTCAGGATAAACTCGGGCGGGAGCGCTTCCTTCAATCGGCGCGCGATGGTTTCTGCGGATAATTTCGCGCGGCCTTCGTGAGCGGAGCGGACCGTGATCAGGATGACATGTTTGAATGGTGGGAAATCGCAGCGCTCCCGAAATTCCAATTCCTGTTCGAAGTAACCGGCGAAATCGTGATGCCGCGCGAATTGGATCGATGGACTAAACGGCGTGTAGGTCTGAACGAAAACTTCGCCCGGCGTTTCGCCACGGCCGGCGCGACCGGCGACTTGCGTCAGCAATTGAAATGTCCGCTCGCCCGCGCGGAAATCCGGCATGTGGAGCGCGAGATCGGCGTTGATGATACCCACCAAGGTCACGTTCGGAAAATGCAAGCCCTTCGCGATCATCTGGGTGCCGACGAGGATGTCGATCTTGCCGGCGCGAAAGGCGAGAAGCGTTTCGCGATAGGCGTCCTTCCGCGACATCGTGTCGGCATCCATCCGTCGCGCCGTCGCGTCGGGAAAAAGCTGCGCGACGTTCGCTTCGACTTTCTCGGTGCCGAACCCGGAATAGATCAAGGCGTCTTGCGAACAGGCGGGACATTTCTTGGGCACCGCGGCGGTGTGTCCACACAGGTGGCAGGTGAGGCGCGCGGCGCCGCGATGAAAGGTGAGGGCAACGCTGCAATTGGGACAATCGCGCGCTTCGCCGCAGTTGCTGCACAAAAGCGACGTGGAAAACCCGCGACGGTTCAGGAACAGGATCGTCTGTTCGCCTTTCTCGAGTCGCGCCGAAATTGCCGCGCGCAATTTCTCCGAGAGAATCGCGGCGACCTTTTCTTTGCGCCGTTCCTGTCGCAAATCGACGATCCGCATCAGCGGCATCTGGCAGTTGTCCACGCGCTGGGTGAGCTTGAGCAGGCGATATTTTCCCTGCATCGCGTTGTGATAGCTTTCGAGCGACGGCGTGGCGGTGCCGAGTAAAACCGTGCAGCCTTCGAGTTTCGCGCGCACCACCGCAACGTCGCGGGCGTGATACCGCGGCGCGTCTTCCTGTTTGTAGGAAGTCTCGTGTTCCTCATCCACCACGATGAGTCCGAGATTTTCGAGCGGCGCGAAAACCGCACTCCGCGCGCCAACCACGATGCGGGCGCGGCCGGCATTGATCTTATGCCATTCGTCGTGCCGCTCGCCCTCGGACAAATGACTGTGCAGCACCGCGACCATTTCCTGAGTCTCGGCGAAGCGGCTCTTGAAGCGCTCGACCGTTTGCGGCGTAAGCGAAATTTCCGGGACGAGGACGATCGCGGTCTTGCCGCGGGCGAGCGCGGTGTGGATCGCCTGTAAATAAATTTCGGTTTTCCCGCTGCCGGTCACGCCATGAAGCAGGATCGGCTTGGCAATGGCGGGCGTCGCCAGCGCTTCTTCAATCGCAGCCAACGCCGCGGTTTGTTCTTCGTTCAAAGTCAGGTTGCTCGAGGCGATGAATTCCTCCTCCGCATGCGGATCGCGCGCCACCGCTTCTTCGCGCAGAATGACGAAACCGCGTTTCTCCAGCGCGCGAAGCGTCTGATTATCGAGCGAGGTCTTTCGCAACAGTTCCGCTGCTGCGATCGGCTTCTGTAATTTCGAAACGACGTCGAGCAATTCCGCCTGCTTCGGCGCGCGCCGGCGCAGCTTCTCGATTTCTTCCGGCGCAATTTCTTTCGCCGCGGTGACAAAGAGTTGTTTCTTCCAACCGACTTCCGCGCGCCGGATCACCTGCGGCAACAGGCTCCGCATGACGGTTTCGATCGGGCAGCAGTAATAAGCGCTCATCCAGCGCGCCAGCTCGATCAGTTTCAAGCTGAGGACCGGCCGATCGCCCACCAGTGCTTCAATCGGCCGGATCCCTTTCGCATCGGTCTCCTCGAGGATCGCGACCACCGTGGCCAGGGCCGATCGTTCCCGAAACGGCACCCGCACCCGGGAACCGATCGCGGTTTTTTCCGCCAGCAATTCCGGGATCAAATAATCCAGCTCACGATGGATCGAACGATCGATGATGACGCGGGCGTAGGAGGGCTTGCTCATCGGTTTAGAATCGTCATCGTGCTCCTGCTCGGGATCGACTACTTTCCCACGAAACTTTTTCGAGCACGAGCCGCCGCGAAATGGCCCGATTTTTTTTCAAGCTGATCATCTGCCTGCTTCTCGCCGGAGCCGCAGGATTGCTTTATCTCTTGATGCGCTCAGGCGATCCGCTCTACACGGTTTATGAGTGGATCAGCCCGGCCCGGTTCCACCAGCATGATGCGCTCATTCGCGCCGTCGCGGCCGAGCATCAGGTCGATCCGATGCTGGTGAAAGCGGTGGTCTGGCGCGAGAGCCGGTTCGATGCGCAGAAGTTCGGCACGGCCGGCGAACGCGGGCTCATGCAGGTGAGCGAGAAAGCCGCCGCGGAATGGGCGAAAGAAACCAAGGCGGAGAATTTTCGCGTTGAAGAATTGTTCGATCCGAAAACGAACCTGGAAGCGGGCACGTGGTATCTGCACCGCGCGATTGAGCATTGGCAAAACCAGGCGAACCCAATGCCGTTCGCGCTCGCGGAATACAACGCCGGCCCGAGCCGCGCTCTCCGCTGGGCGGGAGGCGACGACACGAAAGCTGTCGCCGCGAAAACGTTCCTCGATAACATCGATTTCCCCGGAACCCGCAAGTACGTCGATTCGATCATCGCCCGCTACAAGTTCTACAAGCGGCGGGGACGGATGTAGGCGGACAAAGCTCCAAATTCCAAGCATCAAGCTCCAGAGAAACTTCAAATTCCAAGCTCCAACAGGTCGCCTTCGCATGACACGTCGCTGCTTTTTGTGTTTCGGTGTTTGGAGCTTCTCTGGAGCTTGGTGTTTGGTGCTTGGCGCTTTTTGCTAAAATTCCTCGATGGACAAGGCCACGATCGCAGACGTGCTCGAGAAAATCGCGACGCTGCTCGAGTTGAAGGATGAAAATCCGTTCAAGATTCGCGCTTACGTCAACGCGGCGCGGTCGCTCGAAACCTGGGGCGGTAACATTGCCGATCTCGGCAATGAAGAAGTGCTGGAGAAAATCCCCGGGATTGGAAAAGCCATCGCGGCGAAGATCAAGGAGCTGGTTGAGACCGGATCGCTGAAGTTCTTCGACGATCTGCGCGCGGAATTTCCAGCGGACATTCTCGAACTGTTTTCGCTGCCGGGCTTGGGCGCGAAAAAAATCAAGGCTTTGCATGAGAAATTGCAGGTCAGCTCCATCGCGCAGCTTCACGAAGCTTGTGTCGCGGGCCGGGTCGCGGAGCTGCCGGGATTCGGCAAAACGACGCAGGAAAAACTCTGCCGCGCGATTGACGAACGCCAGAAATACGAGGGGAAATTCCAGCTCGGGAAGATCGCGGCGGAAGCGGAGCGGTTGCAGGACGATCTGCGAGCGCATTCGGAAGCGCTTCACGTTTGCATCGCTGGCAGTTATCGACGGCGGAAGGAGATCGTGCGCGATCTCGATTTTATCGTGGCGACCAAAGCGCCGGCGGAAATCTCGGCGTTGTTCGTTCAACATCCGCTGGTCGAATCGGTCATCGCGCACGGACCGACGAAGTCGAGCGTGCGCTTGCGCTCGGGAATCCAATGCGACCTGCGCGTCGTGACCGCGGCGGAATATCCCTTTGCCCTCAATTATTTTACCGGGAGCAAGGAACACAACGTCGTGGTCCGGAGCCGTGCGTTGCAGCGCGGATGGACGTTGAATGAGTACCGGCTCGGTGTCGCTGAAGGTAGGGGCGATTCACCCGAATCGCCCGAGGTGAAAACGACGCCGGCCAGGAAGACTCGCGGGCGATTGGGGTCAATCGCCCCTACCATTCGCGAGGAAGCTGACCTCTATCGCGCGCTCGATCTCGACTACATCCCGCCGGAGCTGCGCGAGAATTCCGGCGAATTCGAGGCCGCCGCGACGGGAAAACTGCCGCGCCTGATCGAAGCGGAGAATCTCCGCGGCACGTTTCACTGCCACACGACGGCGAGCGACGGCCGCAATTCGCTCGAAGAGATGGCGGCTGCGGCCCAGGAACTCGGTCTCCAATATCTTGGGATCGCCGATCACAGTCGCAGCTCGATCCAGGCGCGTGGGCTCGACGAAGCGCGGCTCGAAGTTCAGGTCGCCACGATCAAGAAACTGAATCGCGATTTTGAAAATTTCCGGATCTTTGCCGGGGTCGAGTGCGACATTCTCCGCGATGGTTCTCTCGATTTTCCCGACGAAATTCTGGTGGCGCTCGATTACGTCGTGGCCTCAATCCACTCCGCTTTCACTTTGTCGGAAGCAGAGATGACGAAGCGAATTATTCGTGCGATGCAAAATCCGCATGTCACGATGCTGGCGCACCCAACGGGCAGGCTGTTGCTGAGACGCGACCCGTACGCGGTCGACATTCCTGCAATCATCGAGGCCGCGGCTGAAACCGGAACCTGGATCGAGCTCAACGCCGCGCCGAAACGCCTCGATCTCGACTGGCGCTGGTGGCCGCTCGCGAAAGGGAAAGGAGTGAAGTGCGTGATCAACCCGGATGCGCATGGCGTGGAGCGGCTCCAGGATTTGTGGTTCGGCGTCGGCGCGGCGCGGAAAGGTTGGCTGACGAAAGAGGATGTAATGAATTGCCTGCCGCTTGGGAAAATTGAGCAAGCGCTCGGGAAGAAACGCGGCAGTTTTAAGGTTTAAGTTTTAAGTGTTAAGAGAAGGCTCAAAGTCCCTCCTTAAAACTTAACCCTTAGTCCTTAACACTTTCTCGTTGCGGCATAAACATCGTCAGACATTTACAGGCGCCGCCGGCCTTGAGGAATTCGCTCATCGGAAGCGGATGGCAGATGTAGCCGCGGTCGTTGAGGGTCGCGACCAATTTCGGCGCGCCTTCGGGCAAAACGATGTCGCGATCGAGCACGACGGCGTTGCAGGAAAAATGGACCGCTTCTTCTTCGGCCACGTCAAGCAGGTCGCGGAGGTGTTCGCGGATCGCGCGCTGGCCGTATTCATCGAACGCTTTTGGGAACCAGAATGCGCCACCATCGGGCAACGGACAAAAACAGGTATCGATGTGGTAAAAGCGCGGATCGACCAGCTCGACTGAAATGACGAGGCAGCCGAGCAGGTCCGCGACGGCGCGATGCGAATTGATGTCGGACCGGAATTTGTAGCCGCAAAAAAGAACGTCGCCGCCGAAAAGCGCGTCCCCTTCGCCTTCGAAATAAAGATCTTTCGACAGCCAGACGACTTCGTAGCCGTGCTCTTCCATCCAAGACGCGAAATGCGGCGCTTCGCCGGCGCGCTCCTGGTGCCGGAAATTACTCGGGATAAAACGGCGACCAATCGTTAGGCCAGCGTTGGCGGTGAAAACCATGTCGGGCAATTTTGGCCGCGGCGGGATCAGCTCGATCTTGCAATCGAGACTCGACAATTTTTCGAAGAGGCCTTTCCACTGCGCCTGCGCGACCGGCACTTCGGCACCGCGGGCGCGACTCATCCATGGATTGATCTCGTACTCGATGCCGTAATAATCCGGCGGGCAAAGGAGCAGCTGGCGCATAACGAAAATCAGCGGGCCAGCGTGCCGGTTAACTCGCGCAGGAACGGCTCGAGGTCCGAGACGAGCCCGAGCGATTGGAATGAGCCGCGCTCGGTGAGCTTGCTGACGGCCGCAGGATTCACGTCAACGCAGAGTGTTTTCACCGTGGCCGGCAAGAGGTTTGCGACCGCCATCGAATGCAACATCGTGCCCATCATCAGCGCGGTCGTTACGTTGGTAATTTTTTCCCGCATTGCGTCCTGGGCTTCGAGCGTGTCGGTGATGACTTCCGGCAAGGGGCCGTCGTCGCGAATGGAACCAGCCAGAACGAATTCCACCCCGTGCCGCACACAAGCCGCCATGATCCCGCTCTTCAGCGTTCCATCTTCGACCGCGCGCGAAATGCTGCCGGCTTCGCGGATCATGTTCAGCGCGCGCATTTGATTTTCGTGGCCGCGCTCGGCCAGCGAACCCTGTTCCAGATTGATGCCGAGCGATGTGCCGAAAAGCGCGTTCTCGATATCGTGCAGCGCAAGGGCGTTCCCGCCGAAGAGCAGATCGACAAATCCAAGCTCGATCAACTTTTCCAAGTGCGGCACCGCGCCGGTGTGCACCACCGCCGGACCGGCGACGACGAGGATCTTGCCGCCTTCAGTTCGGGCCCGCTGAAGTTCCGTCGCCATTTCGCGGATGATCCCGCTCTTCGGTTTCTCGAGCGAAATATTGGTCGACATGAATTCGAAAACGTCCGTCCGCGCTGTGGAACGCTGAACCGGCACGACCCTGATCCCTTGATGACCGACGACGATTTCCATCCCGCGACGGATTTCGTGAAATTTCTTCGCGGTCGCGCGGCGCGCTTCCCGATCCACGACGATCGCGCAATCCATTAAGGCCGGATGCACTTCGATCTCCGTCCCGTCGAGTGTGACGAGCGTCTGCTGATTCGTGGTGACGTAAAAATCCTTCGGAAACACGCCGTCGGCAGGAGCGGGCGCGAGCTCCACATCCTTCTTTTCCACCACTTCGGCGCCGTGCTGGCGCAAGCGGAGGACGATGTCGTCGAGCAACTCGTGTTTCGGCGCGGAAACTTCGATGCGCGCGAAACTTTGATCGATCCGGTTCTGCCCGATCTTGATCTCGCCGATTTTGAATTCACCGCCCTGGGTCAGGATCTGGTCGAGCACCTTCGGCAGAATCAGCGAATCAATGATGTGTCCGCGTAAAATAATTGTCTCGGAAAACATCGGGGCGGAACCTAGCTCAGGGCCTTCGGCGCGCCAAATTCTGTGACCTTTGGGTTCGCTGTGCGAGAATGACGGCATGCCCGATCAACTGCCCGCGGTGATCGCGAAGATCGCCCGAATGCTCGCGATAAAGCCGGAGTATTTCGTGACCCATCCGTCGGAGCTGAGCGTTGTTCGTGCGTTGTCGGATGAAGAGTTGCGCGATATGGCGCGCCAGCACGGATGGCGAGTCGTTCGCCGCCTCGGCGGAAGGCAAATCGAATTCTACAACGACGCGGGCGTCAGTTTTCGCCCGCTCTGATTTCTGTGGCCTCCTCTGTAGCCGCTTCGCTGTGCGAAGCGTGAGGATGATGTCACCTGCTCGCCGGACCTAAACTCGCGCTGCCCACAGGGCAGCGGCTACAGAAGACTATTGCTCACGCGTCGTGAAAAATCCTGTCAGCGGACTCGTCGCCGACGCGCTGGAACGCGATTCGGCCAAACCGATCTCGCGCGCTTCCCGGCCGGCTTCGACGGCTTTGCGGAAAGCATGCGCCATTCGGCTCGGGTCTGAGGCGATGGCGATCGCGGTGTTTACCAACACAGCGTCGGCTCCCATTTCCATCGCTTCGGCCGCCTGGCTGGGCGCGCCAAGACCGGCGTCCACGACGACCGGCACCGTTGCCTGTTCGATAATGATCTCAATCTGCGCCCGCGTTTCGATCCCGCGATTGCTGCCGATCGGCGAACCGAGCGGCATCACTGTCGCCGTGCCCACGTCCTGCAACCGCTTCGCCAGAACCGGATCGGCATTGATGTAAGGCAGGACGACGAATCCTTCCTTCACCAGAATCTCCGCCGCCGCCAGCGTCTCGACCGGGTCTGGCAGCAAATAACGCGCGTCGGGATGAATCTCGAGCTTCACCCAGTTCGGCAAACCAGCCGCGATTGCCAGCCGCGCCAGCCGCACCGCTTCCGCCGCATTCCGCGCCCCGCTCGTGTTTGGCAAAAGGAGGAACCGCTTCGGATCGATGAAATCGAGAATGTTCGCGAAGGCGTCATGCTTGCCGGAAAGGTCGGCGCGGCGCAGCGCGACCGTCACGATCTCCGTTCCGCTCGCGATTAGTGCATCGCGCATCAATTCGTTCGACCCGAATTTCCCTGTGCCGACAAGCAATCGCGACGTGAATTCGCGATCCGCAATCTTTAGCTTGGAGAGCTTGTCGGACATCGTCTCAAACCTAACGCTTTTCTTGCTTGTACCAACAATCGTTCTGCCTAAATCTATAGCGTGACTGCGTTTGATCTGCGGCTCGGCGATTGCGTCGAAGGAATGAAGGGCCTCGCCGATCAGTCGATTGATCTGGTCGTCACCTCACCGCCTTACAACCTGGGCATCGCCTACAGCCGCTACTCGGATCGGCAGCGGCGCGGCGATTACCTTGATTGGTGCGCGAAGTGGGCGGTCGAACTGCGGCGGCTCCTGAAAAACGACGGCTCGCTTTTCCTCAACGTTGGGGCGTCCCCCTCCAATCCGCTATTGCCCCACGAACTCGTCCTTCGGCTCCGCGATTTATTTGTCCTTCAAAACACGATCCACTGGATCAAGGCGATTTCGATCGAGGACGACAGCGGCCTAACGACCTCACGCGGCCATTTCAAACCGATCAGCTCGCCGCGTTATCTGAACGATTACCACGAATACATTTTCCATCTGACGCCGGAAGGCCGGACCCCGATCGATCGGCTCGCCCTTGGCGTTCCCTATGCCGACAAGAGCAACATCGCGCGGTGGAGTCACACGAAAGGAAAAGACCGGCGCTGCCGCGGCAACACGTGGTTCGTCCCCTATGAAACAATTCAACATCGCGCGAAGGAGCGGCCGCACCCGGCCACCTTCCCGGTGCAACTAGCGGAATGGTGCATCAAGCTGCATGGAATTTCGCGGGTCGAGACGATGCTGGATCCGTTTCTCGGGATCGGAAACTCAGCCGTCGCCGCAAAACGTTGCGGCGTGAAAAATTTTATCGGCTTTGAGATCGACGAAGAATATCTGGCGGAAGCGCGGAGACGCCTTCTGTAGCCGCTTCGCTATGCGAAGCGTGAGGAGAAACGTCGCGCCGACCCAACGCTTCGCACAGCGAAGCGGCTACAGAAGACGGCCTGTCTCGCCGTTCGCCTTCGGCAAGGGCGGCGGCCCATTCGAACCGGGCGCCTGATATTTCTCGAGCGGCTTAACCAGATTCCCGGGCAACGGTCGCACCCGATCGAAGATCCGATCGGCGATCGGTTTCGCGACGAGATAACCAGCGGCAAACATTTCCATCCGGGCATCGAGGTTATCGATGTAATTGAGAGCCATCGCTTCCGGCGTCTTGGGACTGACTGGCGAACCGAATTGCGGCTCGCCGTGATGCGCGCCAATCAAGTGGAGCAGATGCATCCGCACGTCCTCCGATGACGGAGTGAGCGAACTCCAGGCACTGAGATTTTCCTCCGTCTGCAACTTTCGCCAGAGCGAATTCACGAGCTCGAGCCCGATCGAGATGTGCCCCATCAATTCGCCGCGCTCGTCGTAGCCCATGGTGAATCCGTTCTCGGGCAAATGATTTTCCCAAAGCTTCCCGGCATCGTGAAACAAAACGCCGGCGATGAGCAGGTCGAGATTGAGCTGCGGATAAAGCGGCGCGATCACCATCGCCATCCGCATCATCTGGGCGACGTGCTCGACGAGCCCGCCGCGTCGCGCGTGATGATACGAACGCGCGCCGGCGGTGCGGCGAAAACGCTCGCCATGCTCGGCGATAAACGCTTCACCGAGCGAGCGCAGTCGCGGATCTTCAAGCGCGCGCGTCCGCTCGACGATGTATTCCCAGTCCGCCGCCTGCTTCGCGCGCAATTCCGGCGGGCCTTGCAACAACTCGGAGCGCTCCTGGCCGTTGAGATGCCGCACCTTCCAGTTCCGCGCATCGAGTCCGAACTGCTGGTGCTGCACGAACTCGCCGCTCAGCTCGATGAAATCCGAAGCCTTCAGCGAACCGCAGGCGCGGAATTCCGGATGATCGCTCCAGACCCGCAGCGTCATCCGATCGCACGCATCGGCGAGGTGCAACTCGCAGTACGGCTTTTGTTCGCGCGTCACTTTCGCGGTCACGCCTTCCACCTGGATATGAACGCGCGCCTCCACCGCCGCGCCATTCTGGGCGTGCCGGCGGATTTCAGTCAGAGTGAGTAACTGCATTCCCTGTAGCGGCGGTCTATGACCGCCGGTCCTGGCGGGGAATCTTCATGACTTTTCCTGAACTATTTCGCAGCCTCAATCACGCCGCACGCCTGGCGCGCGCCGGAGTTGCCGGAGGGATCCGTTTTCAAGTCGTCGTCCTTTTCGTGAACCACGACCGACTTGCCGATGATCGAATCTGCGCCACTCAGACTCATTTTCCCCTTCCAATCGAGATGCGCCTTGCCGGAGGCGTCCGCTTCGAGATTGCCTAGGTCACCAGCGTGACGTTCGGGGGGAGTCGTCGGCCCGCCGTGATGTTGATGCGTC
>DASQPH010000072.1:0-72928 GCA_035644055.1 Chthoniobacterales bacterium | reverse complement strand
CGGGCTCCTTTGCCGGTGTGAAGATGAACGTATTTGTCATCCGCTTCTATCCAATCAATCTCCCGGGTGTGAAGAAAGGTGATACGACCATCCGCGCGAATAATGATGCGATCCAGGTATTCCTGTTGGGCCCGGATACTTTCGAGAAGCGTTCCTACTTGGAGACGTTTGTCTTCTTCGTGCTGCGAATGGAAGCGTTCTTTCGCATACTTGAGCGCGGCCTTGAACCGGACCTGATCGAAAGGCTTAAGCAGGTAGTCCAGCGCATGAAGCTCGAAGGCTCGGATCGCGTAGGATTCGTAGGCCGTCGTAAAAATAATCTCAGGCAGATGATCGAGTTTGACTGCGTCGAGCACCGCGAACCCATTCATTTCCGGCATCTGGACGTCGAGGAACACAAGATCGGGCTTTTCCTTCCTGATCGTGGCGACAGCTTCGGCGCCGTTAGCACATTCGGCTACTATCTCCACCTCGGGATCCTGCTTTAGCATTCGGCGAATGAACTTGCGCGCGAGTAACTCGTCGTCCGCTATGACGGCTCGAATCTTAGGTGAAATCATTCGAGCGGAAGGGAATCTCGATGGTAACAGTAAGTCCGCGCGACAATCCGTTAGCCATCTCGAGCGAAAAGTTGCTGCCAAAGAGTCGTTCAAGGCGGGCGCGAACGTTACTCAGACCTACCCCATGTCCTTCGTTGCCATTTCCCGGTCTACCCAAGCCCGGGCCGGAGTCCCTTACTTCAAGGCGAAGTAAATCGTCGCGCCGAGTGGCGGCGATCTCGATCCTCCCTGGAGTCGCGTGCGGAGCGATCGCATGCTGGATCGCGTTCTCGACCACGGGTTGAAGGATGAGGTGTGGTACCTCCGCTCCCAGCGTTGCCGGTTCAATCTGAAAGTCGACCGCGAGGCGGTCTCCGAACCGGACCTGTTCGATCTCCAGGTAGCACCGGACGAATTCGGTTTCTTCCTTCAACGTGACCAGCTGCTGGTCGGAATGATCGAGAGTTAGCCGCAGAAAATCGCCGAGGCGCGCGATCATGCTGTTAGCCTTCGGCGGATCTTCCAGCACTAAGGACGAGATCGAGTGCAAGGTGTTGAAAAGGAAATGAGGATGAAGCTGCATCTTGAGCGCGCGCAACTGGGCCTGTGCGAGTTGTGCCCTTAACGATGCCTCCTCCGTCTGGCTGGCACGGAAGCGTTGATAATAAAGAAGCGCGTGGACGCCGAGAACGATCAAGGTTGCGATGATCAGATCGACATAAAATCCGAAGCCGAAGTAGGACCGGAAACAAGCCGCGAGGGTTGGGAACAGTTGGCGGAGCCGAGGCAAAAGTAACCAGAGTGTGGTCAGGTGAATGAGCTGATGGCCGACGGCCAAAACGATGATTCCGGGAATATGCAACAGGAGGTTGCGTATTTTCAGCGGGCGCAATTCGATCGGGAATCGGCGGCTGAACCGGAAAATCAGGAGGGAAAGAACCGCCCAGAGATAGAAGAGAACGAGGTTGAATTCGAGCGCGCTGATAAAACCAAACCCGCGATTCCCCTCGTTGCGTGAGGCCGCGTAGGAAATCGTCGCGAAGATCAGAGCGACAAGCGTCCAGGCCGCGAAGTAGACAAGCGCGCCGCGCAGTCTCGCTGCGCGTTTTTGGGCCGGCAAATTATCCGTTAGGTGCACGGATCAAAAACAGCGGGTGAAGGGAATCGAACCCTCGTGTCCAGCTTGGGAAGCTGGCGTTCTACCATTGAACTACACCCGCGAGAAGAATTTTCGATTGTCGATTTTCGATCGCCGATTTGCAAGCGGCAAAGTTACTGCCAGGAAATGACGTCGCCAGAACTGGTAAAGGTGCCGGCTGTTCCGGGCTCGCTGGCGAAGTTGGCGCTTACTGCAGGGCCGCCGCCAAGCGCGCCGTTCTTACCAAGCGACCACGCGATAACACCCTGCCGGATCTTCGCTGAGCCCGCTCCCTTGTCTGCGCCGTAAGGATTGACGACCTCATTGTCGTAGTCCCAATCAATTGAAATCCAGTACGCTGTTCCCCATGGATCGAAATACTCGCCGGCTTTTGCTGAACTTGTTCCGGCGATTCCGCTACGTGGATTTGAGAGGTCTTTCGCCTCCGCGGGAGAAATGAAAACAATCTGGCGAGTATTAAGAACGTTTATGACACCGCGCAGCTCGTCAAACAGTGCCTTGTTTGAATTCGTCGAACCATAAGTGGCTGCAGCGTCACTGGTCGCACTAGCTGGCAACGGGTACTTGCCGTACTCCGTGTAAAACGCATTCACCGCCGTCACGATTTGGGTCACGTCGTTCTTCGCCTGCGTTTTCTTCGCCTGGTTCTGGATGCTTTGGAAGACGGGGAACGCGATGCCCATCAGGACGGTGATGATGACGATGACCACGAGAAGTTCGATGAGCGTGAAAGCGCGGACGCGGTTCATTTCCATTTCAGCATTTGCTCGGGGAAAGGGCATTGGGCGCAATCGGAGTTATCCTGCAAACAAAAATCTTCGTAAATCTGAAGCAAACCCTGCTGTTGTGCGATGGTTTTCGTGAATTGCGGCCGCCGGGGATCGCCGCCGAAGAGCCGTGTCGCGCCAGTTTCGAGGCGGCGATTGGTCAAACGTGCGGGTAATTTTTCGTAAATGGGCCAGGCGTCGGCGCCTTCGGCGAGAAAATACGGCAGGAGAACGTTGGCCAGAATATCGGCGATGCGCGAGTCGCCGATGATCGCCATTTCCGACGGAGCGGCATCCGAGGTGAGGGTGTAGTGGAAACTCCAAAACGGATGGCGCAGATCGAGGAAGAAATCGTGGACGCTGTCGATCTGTCGGCGTGAAACTGTTTTGATGAAGGCCGGCCATTGCTTCGCGAGAATGGTGAGCGCGCCGAGACGACGTTGTGGATGATTCAAAGGTCGCGCGCCGCCAAGCCGCCAAAGTTTTGGCGGCAGGAGAAGCCGCTGCATCTCGTCGCGGTGCGGCCACCAACGGTCCCAGAGATTTCTCACGTAGCCGCGAGATTCCTCGCGATACGCGGCAAGATCGGGTGCAGCGAGAAATCCGGCGACGCCGAAGAGGATTGCCTCAAGGTCTTCCGGATTTTTTCGGAGTGAGGGGAGCGGCAATCGCTGAGCGAGCAGAGTAAACGCGAGCTTGTTTTGTTTGTAGCCGAGCGCAGCCGCGAGCTCCTGGAAAAGCGCGGCATCGCGCCCGTGACTTTCGACGATGCTTTTAAGGCGCGCCGCCTTTCGCTGGAGCCGAAATTGCGACGCGGCGGTAAGCATGCTTTCGAGCCGGTCCTGCGGCAAATCTTTCAGCGGCGCCTGGCAACGGCCTGGCCGCGCCAGCGGAACGACCGCCGAAAATTTGTCGGGCAACATCGCGGGATCGACGCGGACCTGCGGGACGTTGCGGTTCGATTTGGTGCGGGTGAAAAACGCGCGGTCGCTCTGTTCGACGAAGACATGAAGGATCGCATCGTCGAAGGCCGGGTTAGTGGAATGTCCGTGCGTCTCCCAACTGCGATCGGCGAGATCGAATTCGATCGTGCCCCGGAGCGGATCGCTGCCGTTGACGCGAATGGCGGCATCGGAAAAATCGGGTCCGGCTTCGCGGTTCCAGGTGCCGAATTGGACGATCTCGATTTCGTCGCCGCTAACGGCAGTGAAACGGCGCCCGAAATCGCCAGCAAACCAGCGCGCCTGTAACTCCAGTTCGCTCGGGATGCGTAGCGCGGGGAAGAGCGCGCGTTCGTGGACGCGAGCGGAATCACGAAGCTCGGAGTAACGGGTGGCAAGCTGCATCTGGGGAGGCACGATGAAGGAGGAAGGATGAAAGAAATGCGCAGGTTTGGCGACAAGAAAACGCCTGACGGATTACGCGTGCGCCACCGGTTCGAGGACGCTGGGGTGAGGTGACGGCGTGCTGAGTTTGTGGCGCAAGTCTTCCGCGATTAGTTCCACGAGGGCGCCGCGCGAGCGAGTGAAGAGGAAACAATACTTCGGGCCGCGGCCTTCTTTTGGAACAATGACAAGGTTCTCGGAAAGAAACTGAGGGTCGCGGGCAACGGTCGAGCCCTCGAGATCGATCGTCTGGTAAAACGGTTTCCAATTTTTCCGACCGACGAACACGATCTTGTGCGGCTCTTCGTTCGTGGCGACGAGTGCGCCGAACAGATTCGCCGGAATACGCCGGCCGCGGCCGCTGAGGCAGGGCACGGCCCAGGCGATCGTTTCGCCGAGAAGATTCTGTTTGCTGAAGGTGGGCGCCAGGCGCGACGGCAACGCGATCGGCAAAGTGGGGGCGCGGCGGACGTCGGGGGCGGCGTTGAGTTTGTTCAACGCGAGCCAGATTTTCGCTTTCATGGAGCGGAAAACTTTGGGCGCGAAATAGAGGAACGCCGCGATGGCGATGACAAAAATCGAAAGGGCCAGGATCGGGTTGTAGTGGATGAGGGTGAGTCCGCCGAAAACCGCCATGTCCTCAGCGACGGACAAACCGATGTTCGATGCGGGCTCGGGCGAACTGTTGGCGGCGAGTCGCGTTGAAGCTTTTGCGGTGTGCGTGACCAGACTCGCGGAACCGCCGAGCAAAATAATCAGCACGTCGACGATCGGCGAATGATGCCCAAGGACCTGAAGGGCGAGAAGGGCGCCGCCGATCGGCCGAATGATTGTGTGGACCGCGTCCCAGGCTGAATCGATCCACGGCACTTTGTCGGCGAAAAATTCCAGCAAATAGAGGATGCCGGCGATGATAATGACCCAGGGCTGGCCAAGCACTTCGAGCGATTGGTAGCTCGGCGATAGCGTGATCCAGTGCAGATGGATCGCGAGGCCGGTGGCGAAAACGGTGAGGTAAAGATCGATGCCGGCGAGGCAGGCGAGACTGAGCGCGACGGCGATCGGATTGAATCTATCCACGGCGCGAAATATCAGGCGCGGAGAACGAACTGCAAAGTGAGTTTGGTTTAGACAGGATTAACAGGATTTACGGGATTGCAGAGGCTTTAATCTTGTTAATCCTGTTAATCCTGTCTGTTTTCTTCTGCCATGCTCGATATCCGACTTATCCGCGAACAACCCGACTTTGTGAAAAGCCGGCTGGCGACGCGTGGGGGCGAAGATGCGGCGAAGATCGATGAAGTTCTGCGGGTTGACGCGGAGCGGCGGAAGGCCGAAACGGCGCTGCAACAATGCAATGCGGATCGAAAGCGATTGAGCAAGGAGATCGGCGGCAAGCGCGCGAAAGGGGAAGCGACGGAAGAAATCGAAACGCGGGTGCGGGAGATCGGGAATGAGATTGCCGCGCTGAACGAGCAAACGACGGGGTTCGACCAGCAGCAAAGAGAGCTGCTTCTCGGGATTCCGAATCTGCCGGCCGAAACGGCACCGATTGGAAAAGATCCGAGCGAAAACCCGGTCATCCGGAGTTGGGGCGAGAAGCCGCAGCTGAAGGAGACCCAGGATCACGTTGCGCTTGGAACGAAGCTGAAGCTGTTCGATCTGGAACGTGCGGCGAAGTTGAGCGGGAGCGGATTTATCTGTTTCACCGGGGCCGGGGCGCGACTGGAACGAGCGCTGATCCAGTTCATGCTCGATCTCCACACGCGCGACCACGGCTATCTCGAAATAAGTCCGCCGTTTCTCGTCCGGCGCGAATGCATGATCGGGACAACGCAGTTGCCGAAGTTCGAGGAAGACATGTACGGGCTGGAAGATCAGCAGCTCTTCCTCGCGCCGACGGCGGAGGTACCAGTAACCAATTTTCATCGCGAAGAGATTTTGGCGGCCTCGGAGTTGCCGAAAAAATTCGTCGCTTACACGCCGTGCTTCCGACGCGAGGCGGGCTCGGCAGGGCGGGAGACGCGCGGAATTATTCGTGTGCACCAGTTCGACAAGGTCGAGCTGGTGAAGATTACCACGCCGGAAAGTTCGGACGCCGAGCACCAATCGTTGACGGCGGATGCGGAGCGGGTGTTGCAATTGCTCGGGCTGCATTATCGCGTGATCGAGCTGTGCACGGGCGATCTCGGGTTCGGCTCGGCGAAGACTTACGATCTTGAGGTTTGGTCGCCGGGGCAGCAGGCGTATCTCGAAGTGTCGAGTTGTTCGAACTTCGAGGATTTTCAGGCGCGCCGGATGAATTTGCGATTCAAGGACGCGGAGGGGAAGAATCGGTTCTGTCACACGCTGAATGGCTCGGGGCTGGCGTTGCCGCGATTGTTCGCGGCGCTGATTGAAAGTTATCAGCGCGAAAATGGATCGATTGCGATTCCGGA
Source organism: Chthoniobacterales bacterium (assembly GCA_035644055.1). Classification (GTDB taxonomy): domain Bacteria; phylum Verrucomicrobiota; class Verrucomicrobiia; order Chthoniobacterales; family UBA10450; genus AV80. The sequence goes on along the minus strand of DASQPH010000072.1, from coordinate 66,640 downwards.
GAAACTGCAGCCGTACTTCGGCGCGGCTGAGATCAGGTAGGGGCGATTGACCCAATCGCCCGCGGCGCGGCTTGATCGGGCGGGCGATTGAAGTCAATCGCCCCTACCTGCGAATAAATCGAGCTGTCCGGGATCGGCGGAGGCGGTTTCCTCGGCGGAGGGCAGAGTAAGGTCGAACCCGAGCCGATTCGCGAGGCGCTGGCAGGTCTCAGGCGAAAAGCCTTCGAAATGATTGTTCACGAAACCCCAGATGCTGCGGGTTTCCTCGAGATGCCGCTCGATCTTCAACGCCCAGCTTTCGAGCGCGGCCTCGCGTTTCCAAAGCAATTTGCCGTAACGATGGATGTGCTGGCCTTCCGGGTCGTATTTCGTCGAATAATCGCCCAGAAGTCGCAGGTAGATGAAGTCGCTGGTGGTGGGGAGGAACTCGAAGGGCGCGAGATTGCGTTCGTTGAGCGGACTGGTGTCGGCCCAAACCCAGCAGACGCGATATTTTTCGAGCAACCGAATGTGCTGCGGCCGGTGCCACCCGGGATGGCGAAACTCGATGGCGAAGCGAAAATCGCGCGGCAGTTGGGCGAGGAAGGCTCGGAGCAACGGGCGGCCCTGCTTTGGCGCGAAGGCCGGCGGCAATTGAATCAGAATGACGTGGAGCTTCGGCGCGAGCGGTTCCATTGCCTGAAGGAACGCGGCGAGCTCGGTGTTGCAGTCGCGCAGGAGGCGCTCGTGGGTGATCGCGCGCGGCAATTTGCAGGCGAACCGAAACGAGGCGGGCGTCGACTCCATCCAGCGGTGAATCGTCGCGTCCGTTGGCGCGTGATAGAAGGTCGAATCGATTTCGACCGCAGGGAAATAGCGCGCGTAAAATTCCAGCCAGCGCGCCGGCGGCAGATCGGCCGGATAAAAATTACCGCGCCATTCCTCGAAGCTCCAGGCGCAGGCGCCGAGCCGGATTTTTTGCTGAGCGGAGAGGTTCAATCGTTCGCAGAATAATCGGATCGCGGCCGGAAGGAAGCCTTGCCGGTGTCGAGGAAATGCCTCGGTATTCTGGCCCGTTCAACTTGACGGGAAGGGGAAGTTAACTACCCTGCGCAACGCGATGAAACTCTCCTTTCGCATCCTATTTCTACCGTTTTTGGTTTGCCTGGCTTTCGTCCTGCCGGTGAACGGCGCCGTCGTTTTTAAACCGGGCGAAAAAGCCCACTACAGGACGCCGGGTGAAGAGGAAATGAGCGGCACCGCGCGCCAGCTTTTCGATCGAGCGCAGGCAGCCGAGGCCAAGGGAGATATCGGCGGCGCAATCAAGGCCTACCGCATGATCGTAAAGAAACACCCGCATGACACGCTCGCGGCCGGCTCGGCGTATCGCCTGGGGCAGTTGCTGGAACAGACCCACAAATATTTACCGGCGGCGGACGCGTATGCCGTGCTCTGCGAGAAGTATTCCAAAAGCGAGCACTTCGAGGACGCCGTCACGGCACTGTTCCGCATCGGCGAAATGTATCTGACGGGGCAAAAGACGAAGATTCTCGGGATTACGGTCAAATCCGGGTTGGACCAGGCGGCGGATATTTTCACGATGATTATCCGCACCGCGCCCTACGATAAATACACCGCCCGGGCGCAATTCGATCTCGGCCGGGCCCGTGAAAAACAGGGCCAGAACGAGGCCGCCATTGCCGCTTATCAGGCCGTAGTGGAAAAATTCCCGGACGACCCGATTGCGGTCGATGCCCAATACCAGATCGGTTACATCTGGTCGAAGGCTTCGAGTTCCGGAACCTACGACCCTGCGGCCGCGACCAAGTCGAAAATCGCGTTCGAAGATTTTCTGGCGCGTTATCCGAACAGCGAGAAAGCGTCGCAAGCGAAGCAGAACTTGAAGAAGATGGAGCACAAGCAGTCGAGCACTGCTTACGACATCGCGAAATTCTACGACAAACAGAAGCAGTATCGGGCCGCCGCCATTTACTACAACGAAGTCATCCGCACCCAGCCCGGCTCGACCGAGGGCGAGAGAGCCAAGAAGCGCATCAGTGAGCTCCGCGCGAAAGTGGGCGACGCGAAATTGCAGGCGCCCGCGGTGACCGCCGCTGCGGCTAGCAAGAAAAAAGTGAAAGCGCGGACGCAGGAAAGCGGTCCGCCGCCTTCCTCAAATGAGCTGGCCCCGTTGCCGCCATCGGATGTCGACGCTTCCTTGCCGCCGCCGGCTTCGCTCCTGCCGGACACCACCACTGCGCCTCCGCCTTCGAGCGATTCGACGGCCGCGCCCTCGGCCACGCCGCAACCTACGCCTGAAGCCGCGGCGACGCCTTAGTGAAAAAAGCGTTCGCTCTTCTTCTGCTGCCGTTCCTTTTCGAGGGATGCGGCGGTTATCAGCTTGGGCCGGCTACGCCGGGTTATCTCCGCAACGTCCACGCCATTGCGGTCCCGACGTTCACGAACAACACGCTCGAGCCGCGCCTCGAAGTCCTGGTGACGAACACGGCGATCAAACAATTTCAGCAGGACGGCACATTCCGAATTGTCAATGCGGACGCGGCTGACGCCACCCTGAAGGCGGAGATCATCGGGGTCGGGCGAAGCCCCGCGCGTTCGGTGCGCGGCAATGTTCTTTCCACGACGGAATTTAATCTCAACCTGACGGTCAAATTCACTTTGATGGGACGCGACGGGAAGCAGCTCACGGCCGGCGCCGTGAGCGGCAGCACGAGTTTCTTCGTCGGAAGCGACGTGAACACGGACCAGCGCCAGGCGTTGCCGCTGGCGGCGGAAGAATTAGCCCGGCATCTGGTGAGCCAGTTGAGCGAGGGTTGGTAATGGGCGATGAAAGGCGATCAAAAGCTGTGGAGCATTCTCAACGACAAGCTCGACATGTTGCGAGCGAGCAACCGGTTCCCGCAAGCGATCCGCGTCGCTGAGACCGCGCTCACTCTGGCGCAACGCGCCTTCAAGCCTGGCGATCCGAGCTACACGCTCAGCCTCGAAAAGATCGGTCAGCTCCACGACCAGGCGGGCGATCGCGCCGCGGCCAAACCGTATCTCGTAAAAGCGCACGCCTTTCTCGAAAAGGCGGAGCCGCCGGATGATCGAGCGGTGTTTCGCTCCGCGCGACGCCTGGGATTCGTTTGCGACAACCTCGGCGAAACAGAAGCGGCGCTGGGCTATTACGAAGCAGCATTCAAGACCGGCGCGCGGCTGCCGGACATTCCCTATTCCGATCTCGGCACGATCCTGAACAACGTCGCGCTCATTTATCGCAAAACCGGTCGGCAAAAAGCGGCGGAGCCGTACTACCTGCACGCGCTCGAGATTTACGAGAAACAACTCGGCCCGGAGCATCCCGACGTCGCGTCCGTCCTGAACAACCTCGCGGTTTTCTACACCAACGAGCGCCGGTTTGCCGAGGCGGAGAAAACCCATCTGCGCGCGCTCGCCATTCGGGAAAAATTTCATCCGCCCACCCATCCCGATATCGCGCAATCGAAATGCAATCTCGCGGTGGTTTATCATTCGAACGGTGATTACGCGCGCGCGTCGGAACTTTACCGCGCCTCGATCAAGACCTGGGAAGCAGCGTCGGAGAAACCGCCTGAAGATTACGAGATCGTTGCCTCGAACTACGCCGATCTCCTCCGTTCGTTAGGCAAAGCCCGCCAGGCCAACCAGCTCGAGGAACGCGCCCGCAAGAAGCGGCGCTCTTCCTAAGCGCGATTCGGTTCGATTGCCCCCTGCTTCGCCGCCTGTTCGAATCTTGACGGCTTAAAGCCGTCAAGGTGTTTGAGATGGAGTCTCGGGTGGAATGGCAGAGGGCGGTTCAGGTCGCCGGGGTCCTCACGCGCGACAAATTTCCAGTTCTAAGGCTGCCTTCCGCGCCTGGTCGAATCTTGACGGCTTTAAGCCGTCAAGATGTCTTGGAGCGCAGTCTCGAGTGTCAAAAAGTCGACCGCAGCCCACGACTCTGATCTCTGGCCTCCGGAATGCGCTTGCGCGAACTGCCGCCGCGCGCACCTTAGCAACCGCTCGCTCACGTGGCGGAATGGCAGACGCGTACGGCTCAGGACCGTATGGGGAAACCCGTGGAGGTTCGACTCCTCTCGTGAGCACTTCCTTTGTCGTTTCTGGCTTAACGCGACGGAGTCGCGTCCGGGTACGTCATCCAGTTCGAGCGCACGATCTTCAGACCATCGTTGCGTTTCGCCACGTCCCATTCCACGCGGGTGTGACCACTGCTCGCAACGCCGAGAACATCCCGGGCCGAATAACGAACATCGAAGATCATGGTCGCGACCGACGGCTTGGAAGAGTTTTGGACGGTGACATCACTCACCGTGAAGCTTCGGACCGGCAGCAAGGCAAGAAATTGGCGTGTTTGTTCACCGATGAATGCCTTATCCCTCGGACCAAAGGCGTAGTAGTCGACGGTGTCGTCCAGATACGAAGTAATTTTATTCAGGTCGCCTCGTTCCATGTCGCGATAAAATTCCTTCGCATAGCGTTCAGCTTCGGCGGTGCTGAGCACGGGCGTCGTCGCCGAAGGCGGTGCGACCGAGCGTCGCGGCTGCGGATTCGAGTCGGCATTCGCGGTCGGTTGGATAACGGGCGGGGTCTGGGAAGCGGGCGTCGAATCGGAGCGTGGGGACGGGATCGTTGGCGACTTCGGCGGCAGGAGGGCGAAGATAATGACAAAGGCAACGCATCCCACCACCGCGATAACGGCAATGCCTAACGCGACCCATTTCCAAAGATTGGACGACGGTGAGGGCGCCATCGGTGGCGTCACTGCCCTTGGCGGAGTGTATTGTTCGGGCGAGGGCGGTCGATTTACCGGTGCAATCGATGGCGGCGCCGGTGCCGGCGGGCGCTGTTCCGGTGGGGCGGTGCGCGGTAAGGCGAGAAGCGCTCTCACGGAGTTCTTGAGCTGCTCGAGATGATTTTCCAAGGGCGGCGTGACGGCATCCAGCCAATGCGGGCCGCTTAGATAATATTCGAGATCATCGCTCGGCGATACAGGATCGATCCGGAACTGGACGATGTGCAGACGCGAGTTCGCGGCGAGCTGCACTTCTCGCAGGACCTGCTCTGAGTTATTCGAATGCTCGGAGAAAATCAGGACAAACGCGCGGCTTTGCTGGATCGCGCGTGTGATCTCGCCGGAATAGGAACGCCCGGGCAAAACATCGCGCGGCGCGATCCAGCAACGTATCGCCGCACCTTCCAGCGCCGCGCAGACGGCGTTCGCGATCGTTCGATTGCTGCTCGAATGCGAAATGAAAACATCGTGTGCCATGGTCGCGCGAGTGTCTTCTCACAGCTTCGAAAAGGCAGTATGAACAAGGCAAGTAGAATCCACGGGGCTGCCTGTCGCCCGCGAGAACTTTGGCTGCGCTTAGGTTTCGATTTGCCCGGCCATTTGTTGAATCTTGATGATGACAAACTCCGCCGGCTTAAGGGGCGCGAAGCCGACGATGATGTTAACGACGCCAAGATTGACATCGTTCTGGGTGGTGGTTTCCGCGTCGCACTTCACGAAATAACCTTCCTTTGGACTTTGTCCCTGAAACGCGCCCTTTCGGAACAAACCATCCATGAACACGCCGGCGTTGAATCGAATCTGCGCCCAAAGCGGCTCCTCGTTAGGTTCGAACACCACCCACTTCGTGCCCCGGAACAGGCTTTCCTCAATGAAGAGCGCCGTGCGCCGGACGGGAATGTATTTCCATTCGGAAGCGGCCTGGTCTGAGCCAGCAAGGGTCCGCGCGCCCCAGACAACTTTACCGGCATCGGGAAAATTCCGGAGGCAATTCACGGAGAGCGGATTTAGCTCGCCATTGTCGGCGTCGGTCAAAAGAACCGCTAATTCGGGTACGCCGATCAACCTGGCTTCCAATCCCGCCGGCGCTTTCCAGACCCCACGCTGAGCGTCGGTGCGGGCAAACACTCCGGCAACGGCTCCGCCCGGTCCGAAATCTTCCTTTTGATTGTTCCGTTCGGGATTCGGTTGGCGCAGGCGCGGAAAAAAAAGGCCGGCATTCCTGCTCGTCGTGCCGACGCCGAGGGCAATGCCGGTTTTGGCATCTGCCTTCGTGCGCCACGAAGCCGGCGAGTCGACTAACAACATGGCGCGCCGCGCTTCGCAATACTTCGCCGCGCGCGAAATAACTTCCTTGTCCACGTCGAAGCCGAGACCGGTATCTTTGTAGCCGGGAAGGCAGAGCAAATTGAACAGGTCCGCCTTGTTCAAAGCGTAGAGTCCTTTGTTGGCCTTTTCCTTCCCGGCGCCGATGAAGTCGCTCTTCCGCAGAGGGCCGCCGTCCGCGCGGCGAAGGCGCACAATCAGCGCTTGGCTTCCTCCGTTCAGGAAAAAATCGCGCACGGCGAACCCGAGCGCACTCTCCTTCCAGAGTCTGCCGAAGCGCCTTTCGAAATCAGCGAAGCTGTTGATCGCAGTCGGTGAATCGACCGGCCCGCGCCTGGCGTGTCCGATAAACGCGGTGATCGATGTCGGGACTCCCGGGATGCTGTGAACGCCGCCGGGTAGTTCCTCGAGATAAACGCCCGGGAAACTGACAGGAGGAACAGAAGGCACTTCAACTCCTCTATCCGACCCGACTCTTGGCCGGCATGTATTTCCAGTTCCGCGCTTTTCCTTCCGCGAGCCACTTCAGCGATTTGGCGAGGCGCTCCTTCCGCGTCTCTTTGCGTTTCGCTTCGGTGATCCATTCGATGTATTCGCGACGATGGCTTGGCGAAAAACTCTCGAACATCTTGCGCGCTTTCGCCTTTTTCTTCAACGCGGCCGTGAAATCAGCGGGCATCGGCACCGGCTTGCGTTTCTTCGGCTGCGTCCGGCCGGGCGCTTTGATGCCGGCTTTGTTGAGCTCCGCCGCTTTTTTTACGTAACCGATCAGCGTTTTCTCGTTCGGCAAATCCGCCAGCGAACGAATGCAGCCGAAGCTGCCCATCCCACTTTTCTCGGCGGTTTCTCCTGGTTCGAGGATCAGATCGGCCTTCCAGAATCCGAAGGCGCAATGCTGCTTGAACGCTGCCATCCCGCACATCACGCCTTTATAATCGAAGTGCGGCATTGACCATTTCATCGTTTCGACAACGTCGGGGCAGCCGGCATGGACGACCTTGCGCAACTGTTTTAGGATCGGTCGCGCGAAGTCGGCGGATTTGGCGATGTAAGCGTCGATTCTGGGATCCTTCGTAGCCATGGCATCAGCCTATCGAAGCGCAAAAGTTTTTGTCGAGTCGCAAACCGCAAAGCGCTAGGCTGCGAGCCATGCCAGGTATCGTTTGCATCGTCGCCTATCGACCGAAAGCGGGGCATGAAGCGGAGCTGCTCGATCTGGTGCGCGGGCGCGTCCCGACTTTGCGCAAGGAAGGCCTGGTAACGGACCGCGTTCCGGTGATCGTTCGCGCCAAGGACAACACCATCATCGAAGTGTCGGAATGGAAATCGCAGGAGGCGATCGAGGAAGCGCACCGCAACCCGCGAGTCCTGGCGATGTGGGACAAATTCTTCGCGGTCTGCGATTGCGTCCCGCTGAAGACGGTGCCCGAGGCCGAGACGATGTTCGCCGGGTTCGAACCTATCGCGGACTGAATCGTTGCGTTGACGCGCGCAACCGGCGAAACTTTTGTTCATGGCTGAAGCAGCAACCACCGCGATCGCGCCGCGCAAGTTCGGGCAAACGATGCGGCCCGATGTCTGGTGGACGCAGCCGGTCCTCATCTTCATCGGGCTCTCGGCTTTTATCGTTTACTCCACCTGGGCCGCGTTTCAGGGAAATCATTATTTCTTCGGGCCGTACCTCTCGCCGTTTTATTCGCCGGAGTTGTTCGGCGATTCTCCTCATAGCTGGTTCGGCCCGAAACCCGCGTGGTGGCCGGGCTGGCTCTTGTTTTCACCAGCCCTGCTCATTCTTTGGGCGCCGGGCGGATTACGGCTGACCTGCTACTATTATCGCGGCGCTTATTACAAAGCGTTCTGGGCGGATCCGCCGGCATGCGCCGTGGGCGAGCCCCGCAAGACTTACCTCGGCGAGCGCTCGTTCCCGCTCATCATGCAAAATGTGCACCGCTATTTTCTCTATCTCGCGCTGCTCTTTATCGTCGTGCTTTCGATCGATGTGTGGAAAGCGCTCTGGTTTGCCGATCCGGTAACCGGAAAAACTTCCTTCGGCATTGGAATCGGAACGTTCGTATTGCTGATCAACGTCGTCCTTCTCGGCAGTTTCACGTTCGGTTGTCATGCTTTGCGCCATGTCGTCGGCGGATTTCGCGACCAGCTTTCGCGATCGGCCACGTGCTATCAGGCGTATCGCTGCGTGAGCTGCTTCAACCGCCGCCACATGCTGTGGGCGTGGCTCAGTCTTTTCTGGGTCGGCTTCACGGATCTGTATGTGCGCCTTTGCTCGATGGGCGTCTGGACAGATTGGCGGATCCTGTGAGATTCAATTGACATGAGTACGAATGAGATTTTGGAAAAAATTGAGCAGCTTCCAGATCAAGAACGGCGAGAACTTTTTCAGAAGCTTAGTGAATTTGACGACATGCCCGAATCGTTGCGCCAAAGCCTGGCCGAGGCTGCGCGCGGAGAATTTATTCCCCTCGATGACGCGTTGCAGGAACTCGATCGCGCGTGAAATATCGTTTTGCGGCGACTCCTTCGTTCAAGAAAGCGCTCGCAAAGTTGACCTCGTCTCAGAAAACTTCTGCGAAGAAGGCATTCACGATCTTTAAGACCAACCCGTTCGATTCGCGTCTGCGGACGCACAAGATCCATGGACTATCGGCACGGCTCGGGCGAACGATCTATTCGGTTTGGATCGAAAAGGATCTGCGAGCGTTGTTCTATCTCGACAAGGATGTGGCGGTAAGTATCGACATTGGCCAGCATCGTATATATCGCGAATAACTTTCCATGGCCGAATACGAAACCTTTCAACATGACGTTCTCGTGATCGGCGCCGGCGGCGCGGGTTTGCGCGCGGCAATCGAGGCCTCGGCAGCCGGAGTTTCGGTGGGGCTCGTCTGCAAATCGCTTCTCGGCAAGGCGCACACGGTCATGGCCGAAGGCGGCATCGCGGCCGCGCTCGGGAACGTGGATGATCGCGACAACTGGAAAGTGCATTTCGCCGACACGATGCGAGGCGGCCAATACGTGAATCAATGGCGGATGGCCGAGCTGCACGCCAAGGAAGCGCCCGATCGCGTCCGCGAATTGGAAGCGTGGGGCGCCGTTTTCGATCGGACGAAGGACGGGCGCATTTTACAGAGAAATTTTGGCGGCCACAGATACCCGCGCCTCGCACACGTGGGGGATCGCACCGGTCTCGAGATGATCCGCACGTTGCAAGATCACGGCATTCATCAGGGCATCGAGGTTTACATGGAGCATACGATCCTCGCGCTGCTGAAAGAGGGCGAGCGCGTCGTCGGCGCGTTTGGCTACGAGCGCGAACGCGGACGATTCAAAATTTTTCGCGCCAAAGCGATCGTGCTGGCTACCGGTGGGCTTGGCCGCGCCTACAAAATAACGAGCAACAGTTGGGAATCGACTGGCGACGGCCTTTCCCTGGCCTACGAGGCCGGCGCGGAACTAATCGACATGGAGTTCGTGCAATTCCATCCCACCGGCATGATATGGCCGCCGAGTGTGATGGGAATTCTGGTGACCGAAGGCGTGCGCGGCGAAGGCGGAATCCTGACAAACAAAGAAGGGCGCCGTTTCATGTTCGAGCAGATTCCGGAAAACTATCGGGCGCAGACGGCTGACAATGAGGAAGAGGGCTGGCGATATTGCCAGGGAGATAAGAATGCGCGACGGCCGCCGGAGTTATTGACGCGCGATCATGTGGCCCGCTGCATCGTGCGTGAGATAAAAGAGGGCAGGGGATCGCCGCACGGCGGTGTCTACCTCGACATTGCCTGGATCAAAGAAAAAATGTCGAACTCGGCGGAACACATCAAAAGGAAACTGCCGAGCATGTATCATCAGTTCAAGCAACTCGCGGACATCGACATTACGGAGCAGCCGATGGAAGTCGGCCCGACGACGCATTATGCGATGGGCGGAATCCATGTCGACGCCGACACGCAGATGTCGCGCATACCCGGTTTGTTTGCCGCCGGCGAATGCGCCGCCGGAATCAATGGCGCAAATCGCCTCGGCGGCAATTCGCTTTCTGACATCGTGGTTTTCGGAAAACGCGCCGGCGAATTCGCGGCAGAATTCGCGAAGGAACATTCGTTAGGCCAGATCGATAATGGCAAGATCGACCTGGCGGCGCGCGAAGCGGTCGCGCCATTTGAAAACGCCGCGGGTGAAAACCCGTACACGATCCAGCGCGATCTACAGGAGACGATGCAGGATCTCGTTGGTATCGTTCGAAATGAGTCGGAAATGAGAACGGCCCTGGAGAAATTGAAAAACTTTTGGGAGCGAGCGAACCGTGCTGGTGTGGTCGGGCATCGTGAATTCAATCCGGGCTGGCACACGGCACTTGATTTGAAAACCTTGCTGACGGTTTCTGAGGCGATCACGCGCGCTGCCCTCGAACGGAAGGAAAGCCGTGGCGCACAGTTTCGAGAGGATTGTCCGGAGAAGAATGATCGGTTTGCCAAATTGAACACGATGATTTCCAAAGCGGCGGACGGCTCGATGCAAGTCCGATTGGATCCGCTTCCCGAGATGCCGGATTATCTCAAGCAGGTCATTGAGGAAATGAAGTGAGTACGGCGACATTCAAGATCTGGCGCGGCGATGCCAAAGGCGGCGCGTTCGAAGATTACACGACGGAAGTTTCCGAAGGCATGGTGGTGCTGGATGCGGTCCACGACATCCAGGCCAAACAGGCGAACGATCTTGCCTGTCGGTGGAACTGCAAGGCTGGCAAGTGCGGTTCCTGTTCTGCGGAAGTGAACGGCATGCCGAAATTAATGTGCATGGCGCGGCTCAACGACCTGCCGCTCGACAAGCCGGTCACGATCGAGCCGATCAAAGCGTTCCCGATCAAGAAGGACCTGATCACGGACGTGTCCTGGAATTTTCGGGTAAAGAAAAAGATCAAGCCCTTCAAGCCGCGTCCGCCCGACGCGCCGGACGGCACCTGGCGGATGCAGCAGGAAGACATCGATCGCGTCCAGGAATTCCGGAAATGCATCGAGTGTTTTCTCTGTCAGGATGTCTGCCACGTCCTCCGCGATCACCGGAAGCACGACGAGTTCATCGGTCCGCGCTTTCTGATTTACACCGCCGCGCTCGAGATGCATCCGCTCGATACCGAGAATCGCCTCGAGGAATTACGGACGGCCTACGGCATCGGCTACTGCAACATCACGAAGTGTTGCACGAAAGTTTGCCCGGAAGACATTCAGATCACTGACAACGGAATCATTCCCTTGAAGGAACGAGTTGTGGATGATCATTACGATCCATTGGGATGGATTTGGAAGAAGTTGAAGAAGAACCGGTGAGCCATGTCCGATCTGAAACCACTTTCACGTGAAGCAATTCCGGCCGCGCTCGAAAAAGCCGAGCGCTATCGGTTGCTGAACGAACCTGCGGAAGCGGAAAGCATTTGTCTCGATGTCCTGCGAACCGATCCGGAAAACCAATCGGCGTTGATCACGTTGCTTCTCGCGGTGACGGATCGATTTGGAAAGGGGTACGGCGTGAGCGATACGCAGGCGAAAGAGCTTCTCTCCCGCGTGACGGGCGATTACGAGCGCGCTTATTACACCGGCATTCTGGCGGAACGCCGCGCCAAAGCGAAACTCGCGCAGGGCACCCCTGGGTCGCGTCATTACGCGTATGACGGTTTCCGCGAAGCGATGAGCTGGTTCGAACAAGCGGAAGCGATTCGGCCGGCCGGGAACGACGACGCGCTCCTGCGCTGGAATACCTGTGCGCGGATCATCGAGAAAAATCGGCTCGTCCCGCGCGAAGAAGATAACGTCGAGCCGCCGCTGGAATAGCTCTACGAGAAGCAGAGAACGAATGCCCATGTTTGACCCCGTGGTGCGATCTGGAACATCTTCAAACGTCGACCCGCCCAATCGTTCCACAAACTTGACGGCTTTAAGCCGTCAAGTTCTTCACGGCGTTCGACGGAAGGGCAAGATGATCTTAGAGTCGGGCATCCCCATTCGCGCGTTTTCTAATCTCCCAGCTTTACAACCTGACGGCTTTAAGCCGTCAAGATCTTCGCGGCGTTCGGTGGATCGTAGGATTAACTTAGAATCGGGCATCCCCATTCGTGCGGTTTCGATCGCGCAGCCTTACAACCTGACGGCTTTAAGCCGTCGAGATCTTCGCGGCGTTCGATGGAGTGAAAGGACTACGTCAGATCCTGCGGGCCCGATTCGTGTGGTCCGGATCGCACACTTTTACAACTTGACGGCTTTAAGCCGTCAAGGTCCAAACCGCTCCGCTTTGAACTGAGTGAGGGGAGCGCAAGAAACGTCGCGCGAGCCCGAGGCTGTGAAGGCGATGTTTGGCCGTATCGCGCGGCGCTACGATCTCGCGAACCATTTGCTCAGCGGCGGCGCGGATTTCTTATGGCGACGGCGCGCCGCAAAGATCGTGGCGGACTGGCAACCGCGTGACGTTCTCGATCTCGCCAGCGGCAGCGGCGATCTCGCCCTCGCCATGCAGCGCCAGTTACCTGAAGCGAAAATCGTCGCTGCGGATTTTTCGCCGGAAATGTTGGAGATCGCTCGTGCGAAGGGCGTGCGGAAACCGGTGCTCGCAGATGCGCTTCAACTTCCGTTCGAGAACGCATCCTTCGATGCCGTGACGGTTGCCTTCGGATTGCGGAACATGGCCGACTGGGATCGTGCTCTTGCGGAGATGTCGCGGGTCTTGCGAGATAGGAGCCATCTTCTCGTTCTCGATTTTTCTTTGCCCACGGGTGCGCTACGGCCGGCCTATCGCTTCTACCTGCATCGCTGTTTGCCAATCCTCGCCTCAATCGTGACTGGCCAGAAGGCCGCCTACGATTATCTCGGCGGTTCGATCGAAAATTTCCCAAGCGGCGCGGAAATGCTGGACCTGATCGAGCGCAACGGTTTTACAAACGCGACTGCTGAACCGCTGACCGGCGGTATCGCGACTATTTACACGGCTCTTCTGTAGCCGCCGCCCTGTGGGCGGCGCGAGATCGACGGCAATGCGCGGATACGGCGCTTCGCACAGCGAAGCGGCTACAGAATTAGTGCGGCGCCGCCGCCGCTGTTGGACTGGGCGTTCCGCTCGGACTTGCCGCCGGGCTTGGACTTGGCATCGCTACCAGCGGCAGTTTCAACGCATTCAAATCCGGAGTGCTGATCACGAAAGTTCCTTCGTGTCCATCAACACGCGCGAACCACATTCCTTCTCCGGCTGATGCACCGATGAGGAGTTTGTGCGCTGCCTTGTCGTCGGGCGAAGTCGTGAACGCGATCGTGATCTGCGGCTTGTCGAGCCCATGTGCCGGCGTCGTTGCTCCGGCCCAGCGCACGGCGCGCAACGCGGTCACTGTGTTGAGCAACGATTGGACATTCACAGGGTTGATCGGGTCATTTCCCTTTGCCCACGTCCATTCTTTCTTGTCGTTCCGGACCAGGGCAAACTCGCGATCGGTCGTCACCGTCAATTTGTGGACCTCGTCCGGCTTGAACCGAAAAATCGCCAGCTCCTGCCACTGCGACGGGTCGGCAAAAATATTGTCGAGCAAACTGCGCCGCACCGCGACAATGAACGGCTCTTCGCCAAGTCGTGCGAAGACATTGTCGCCGTCGACTTTTCCAAACGCGATCGTTGCGAACGGATGTTCGCCCGCCGTGCTTTCCGGCGTGTTTTCGGAGGCGAACGAGCTGAAAGTTACCTGGAGCTGCGGCTTATCGAGACCGTATTTCGGCAAATCCGAAGCGACATCCTCGACGAATTTCGTCACCTGTTCGGCCCGGACCAGGTCGAGCATGCGGGTGACTTCGCCGCCGTTCGCCGGCTGATTGTTCTTGCTCGCGATCGTCCAGTTTTCGTCTTTTCGCGCCAGCACCGTCTTGCCTTTGCCCGCTGCGTCGATCGTGACCCGGTCGAGAATGTTCGTATCGATCCGGACCAGATGGCGATCGCGCAGATCAGCCGGTTTCAGCGCGAGAATCTCCTCGATCTTTTTCGGCAACGTGTAAACCGCGTTCCGCGCCGTAAACCGCACGTAAACCTGGTCCTTGTCTTTCTCGGCCGCGCCCGCCGGCCCGCCGATCTGCAACGTCTGGCCGGTTTTGTCGTCGACCGCGAAGAGCGTCACCGATCCGCGCGGCTCCGCCAGCCCGTAGGGCCGCAGATCGCCGCGATCTTCGGCCACGAATTGCTGGATTTGCGCCGTCGTGATTTGCGCCAACAAATCGTTGATCTTCTGATCGTCGCCACGCGCTCGCAGCGGTTTTACGATTTCCCAATGGTCCGCTCTCTTTTCCAAATCCATTTCGCCGGCCGCCGTCTTGACCAGCGCGCGCATCACTTGAGCGGTCGTTAGGTCGGTCAACTTTTTGTCGCGAAAATCCTCCGGTTTCTTCGCGATGTCGTTGCGAACCGATTGGGCGGCGATCACCACGTCGCCGTTGTCGCCGGCGCGGACGTACATTTTGCCCTGGAGCGCCGCGTCATTGCCGAAATTAATTTCCGGCGGCGCGTCCTTGCCGATCAGCTTTAACTTCAGCTTGCCTTTGCTCAGCCCGTAATCGTCGAGCAATCCCGTGTTCTTCGCGATCTCGCTTGCCGGGATCGAATCGAATTTCTGCCAGCCGTCGAGATCGTTGATCAGGTTCTGGACCGCGCCGCCGTCCGCCTGGTCCTTGAAGGGCGCTTCGATCCGCCACTTCAGGTTCTGCTTTTTCAACTCGATCCGATCGTCGCCGTTTTGAATCACGATCCCTTCGAGGGTGTCGCGATCGAAGTTAATGACATTGCCGGCCTGGCGCTTCGCTTCCTCCGTATTCGGCCGTTTGCTCTCGTAAAATTTTATGTAGAGGCCGACCGCTACCGCCAGAACTAATAAAATTATCGTCGTCCTCGTTTTCATCGTCCTGCCATGAACCGCTCGTTAGGCCCGCCGATACCACCAGACGCCAAACCCGAGCACGGCCGGGATCAATGGCAGGAGGACGAGAATCAGCCACCGGAGATTCCGCATCGCGTTGTCGTCCAGGCTGAACGTCACCGTCTGCGGCACCTTTGGCGCGATCCCGATCAACTGTTCGCGGCTCAGCAGCCAGTTGATGCTGCCCGACATGTAATCGAGCGCCTGCTGGTCCTGCGTGATCGAGCTGTCCTGGATGAAACTCGCGTTGGTCACCACCACCATGCGCGCCGAATTTGTCTGAACGCGCTCATCTGCGCTTCCGCCTTTTTCGATCGACGCGCCTATGATCAGCGGCGTGTCCGGATTCGCGGCGGCGTCCGCCTGGAGCTTCGCTTCATCGGTCGAATTGTAATCTTTCTCGGCCCAATAACCTTTTTCCGCCTGGATCAACGGCTGCAGTTTCACGTTCGCTGCTCGCACCCGGTCCTGTTCGAGCGCCAGGGACGAAGTTCCGCCGACAAAAATTCCTCGAACGTCCACGAGCTTTTTCGTGATCGGGCTGTCCGGTAAAAATCGGCCGATCACGTCGCGAACTCGCGCCATTTCCTGGATGCCCGTTTTTACGACCGCCATCAGGCGATCGTCATTCACTTTTACGCCCAGCTCGTTGAGAAACGCGAGGAGCTTGGGCGTTTTGGCCGATGGATCGAGGAGCAACAGGATCCGGCCCTGTTTACCCCAGAAATCGCCGAGCAGTTTCATCTCGCGATCGGAAAAATCGTACTGCGGTCCGACGATCGCGATTGTCTTGATATCCGCGGGAATCGCCGGCACCTCGAACAGATTCAATTCCTGGAATTTGATGTTCTCGTTCTCGATCACCGTTTTAACGAGCGAGAGCGGCGAGCGCGCGCCGGGTTCGGGCGCCATCGAGGGCGACAACGTCGGCGGTGCGTCTGCGATCGCAGGCTCCTTGTGCCCGAGCACGTAGCCGACGACGTTTTTCTTTCCTTCCACCAGATCGATCATTGCGCCGGTGATCGCCTGCTCGCCCTTGAACGCGCTAATTTTCGGCGGTTCGCCGAACATCGGATTGCCCTGGTCCACTTCCGCCATCTCCGACGCTTTCACCGTTTTGTTGCGGCCGTCGTAATCGAGGATGACCTGGCTCTCGTCGCTGACGATTTTGTATTTATCCACCAGCGCCTTGGCGCGCGAATAATTCCGGTCCGGATCGACGTTCTCGACATCGATCTTTCCCTGCGCCGCGTACTGGTATTCGGTGAGCAACGCCTGAACGTCCTGCCCGATCGGGCTGTTCGCGGAAAAGAAAACCGTTACCCGCATTTTGCCTTTGATGGTTTCAAGGAAACGCTTGGTCTTGTCGGAGAGCGCGTATTTCTGGTCGCGCGTCAGGTCCCAGCGCCGGTAATGCTCGAAGCCGAGGTAATTCGCCGCGATCGCGAGGAACAAAAGCAGCGCGAGCTGAACGATCAGGTTCACCCCGATGCGGAGACGGTGAATTCGGTGCGGCTTTTCCCGCGGTGGCTTTTCGTCGTCCGCCATCGTCACAGCCTCCATTTCCGCGATTGGAACGCGTGGTAAGTCAGCGTCAGCATCACGATCGTCATGGTCACGTACAGCACCATTGGTCGGGTATCGATCTCGCCCCGCGACAACGTCCCCATTTGTTCAATAGCGGAGAAATAACCGAGCAACTGCCGGGTGCTCGAGCTGACTTCCGACATCATGAACGAAATCAGGCCGGAGAAAAAATGAAGAGTGATAACGCAGAAGGAAATCACTGCGGCGACGATTTGGTTTTTGGTCAGCGCCGAAGCGAGGCAGCCGATCGACAGGTAAAACATGCCGAGCAAGAGCAGCATCAGATACGCGCCGAAGTAAGCGCCGCGCGAGCCAGCTGCGGGCTGGTGCGTCACCGATTGGAAGACCCAGAAGTAAATCAGCGTCGGCAGCCAGAGAATGAGATAGAAAACCAGCGCGCCGAAAAATTTCGCAAGCACCACCTGCCAGTCACGAACGGGTGCTGTCATGAGCGGCTCGATCGTGCCGAGCTTAAATTCCTCCGCGAACAACCGCATCGTGATGAGCGGAAAGATCAGGACAAAGGCGAACCAGAAGAAGACCGAGTTGAAGAACGCTTCCTCGACCGAATAGGGAACCGGTTTCCCGTTCATGTAGGAGAGCTGGAAATAGAAATCCGCGCCCGAGATGAAGAGGAAGAAGAGCAGAACGACGTACGCGATCGGCGAGTAAAAGTAGCTGCGCACTTCGCGGGAGAGGAGGGTGTAGAATTTCCTCATACCTGATCCGGATGCGTTATTTCTACGAACACGTCTTCGAGGGTGGCGCGGCGCTGCGATAGTTCGCGCAGCGTCCAATGGCGTTCGCTGGCAAGCCGATAAACTTCTTCGCGGACATCGGTATTCGCTTCGACGCGGAGAGCGAAGACTTGCCAGTCGCCGTCGGTCGATGCGGTCACGTCGCGCACGCCGGCGATCTTCTTCAATTCTTCGGCACCATCGTCGTTGCCAATTTTCGCCTCCACCACGACACCGCCCGCCGTCCGGATTTGCCCGAGCAGATTTTCCGGCGTATCGCACGCTTCGATTCGGCCGCGATTAATAATGATAACCCGGCTGCACGTCATCTCCACTTCCGGCAGAATGTGGGTCGATAACAGAATCGTGTGCTGTTTCCCGAGATTCTTGATCAGGTCGCGCACCTGCCGAATCTGGTTGGGATCGAGACCGCTGGTCGGCTCGTCGAGAATCAAGAGATCAGGTTCGTGGACGAGGGCGTCTGCCAGTCCAACGCGTTGCCGGTACCCTTTCGAAAGCGCGCCGATGATTTTCTTCTCCACTTCCTTCAGCCCGCACAATTCCTTGACGTCGCCGACTCGCTCCGCGACGCGGCGCGACGGCACGCCTTTGAGCGCCGCCCGATAATTTAGATACTCGGTGACCCGCATGTCGTTATAGAGCGGGACGTTTTCCGGCATGTAACCGAGATGCGCCCGGGCCTGGAGCGATTGCTCGAAAATGTCGAAGCCGGCGATCGATGCCCGTCCGGACGTCGGCGGCATGAAGCTCGAGAGGATACGCATCGTCGTGCTTTTTCCGGCGCCGTTCGGCCCGAGAAATCCCATGATCTCGCCTTTGCCGACCTCGAAATTCAGGTCCTGGATCGCGGCCTGGCCCGCGTAACGTTTCGTTAGGTTCTCTACCTTGATCATTGAATTGGTAATGCTCTCAGACAACTGGCCGGCGCGAAGGGTTGCAGATTACTTGCGATTTCAACGCGCGGTCAACGGAACTGTTTCCATCGCCTGCCCGCCGCCGTTTGCTCGAATGATGCCCACTGTAAAATCGACTTCGCTCCCGGAACCGGCGCGCGACAACAGCGTCTCCGCCTGCTTCACTGAAGTCACGTTGTATTTGCCGATCCGATAAATAACCAGGCCGCGCTGGATCCCGGCACGATCCGCCGGACTGTCGGGCTCGACCGCGCTGATGAGCACGCCTTTGCCCGGCGCGTAACCCAGCGCATCCGTCAGGTCCGCAGTGAGATTCTGCAATTGCATGCCGAAAAGCTGTTGCGCTTTCGAAGCGCGTTCTTCCGCCTCGGTCGGTTTTGGTTTTGGCGCCGGCTGATTCTTCGCGATCTCCCTGAACCTTGTAACGCTGTCGCGGACTGTTTCCGCCGGAATCGCGAAACCGAGGCCCTGGGTCGGCACGCCCTGAGGAGTGAACGCCATTTTCGCCGAGCTAACCCCAACCAGCCTTCCCGACAGATCGATCACCGGACCGCCGCTGTTCCCCGGATTGATTGCCGCGTCGGTCTGCAAAAGATTCTTGTAATCCACTTCCTCAACGGTGATGTCGCGTTTCGTTGCGCTCAAGACACCGCGGCTGATCGAGCTCCCATACCCAAGGGCATTGCCGACGACCAGAACCGTCTGGCCGAGAAGATTTGGCGACAGGCTGTTCAAGTCGATGAACGGGAAATCCGCTTTTGCCTCGATCTTGATGAAGGCGAGGTCCTTTTGTTCGTCCCCCGTGATGTAACGCGCGTTGTAAACTTTCCCGTCGTTCATCGTCACCTCGATCTTCAAGTCGGCCGCACGTTGGACGACGTGCTCGTTCGTCACGATGTAACCCGCCGGATCGACTATGAACCCCGAGCCGAGACTTTGCAGGGTCTGCCGGATTTCGCGCGGCTGGCTGCGATAATTTCCAAAAAATTGCGCCGCGAAATCCTCGAACGGATCGTGAACCCGGCGCCTAACGACTCGTTCCGTATTGATGTTGACCACCGCCGGCAAAACTTTGGCGATGGCCAGAACTGCCGGCTCCGACGCTGGATCGGTTTGGCCGGACACGCCCTGCGCGAGAAAAAGCACCGCGACAAGAATGGCAGGGACGGCGCGCTGCGCAGTGCGTCGCTTCAACCTGCGGAGGCCGCAGCGCGGCGTCCCTGCCAATGAATTCATCATCGTCGCGCCAAGTAACGAAGCCACGTCGGGACTGTCAACTTGCCGGACTTCGTGATGCCGCGCAGATTGAACTCCGTCATGCACCCTTTGTTCGCCACTCGGGCCAATCTCGATTTGCTCGAGGAGAATTATCAGCGCTGGCAGGAAGACCCGGAATCGCTGGACCCGAGCTGGCTGGCCTTTTTTGAAGGGTTCGAGCTGGGCGATTTGCAGTTGCGCAACGGCGCGACGGCATTGGCGGCAGCGCCGGCCGGCGAGGTCGGAGACCAGCCGCTCCAGACTCGCGTGGACGGACTGGTTTACGCGTACCGAACCCTCGGCCATACCATCGCGCGTATCGATCCGTTGGCGGACAAGCGTCCGGAAAATCCGCTTCTCAGTTTGCGCGAACTCGGCTTCAGCGAGAAAGACCTCGATCTCGTTGTCTCGTCGAAATTCTTTTTCGACAACCGCAAGATGACGCTGCGCGACATGATCGCGCTCCTCGAAAGTATCTACGCCGATACCATCGGCTCCGAGTTCCAGCACATCCAGAATCCGCGCGTCCGGAACTGGGTCCGGCACCGGCTCGAATCGCGCCCCTCGAAACACGGTGCATCACGCGAGCGCGAAGTCGCGATTTTGCGCACGCTTCTGGAGGCCGAGACGTTCGAAACGTTTCTCCACACGCGCTACGTCGGCCAAAAGCGGTTTTCGCTTCAGGGCGCGGAGTCGCTCATCGTAATTCTCGACGGCGTTCTGCAACGCTGCCCGCAGCATGGCGTCGAAGAAATTTGCATGGGAATGTCCCATCGCGGCCGGCTCAATGTCCTGGCGAATTTCCTCAAGAAATCGCTCCAGGTCATCTTCACCGAATTTTCGGCGAACTACATTCCGGATCTCGTGGCCGGCGACGGCGACGTGAAATATCACCTCGGCTATCGCACGGTCCGCAAATTGGAGAACGGCGCCGAAGTCGAAATCCGCCTCGCGGCAAACCCGAGCCACCTCGAGGCGGTCAATCCGGTCGTGGAAGGAACCGCGCGCGCGCGGCAGCGGATGCGCGGAGACACTGAAACGCGCCGGAAAGTTTTGCCGCTGCTGATCCACGGAGACGCCGCGTTCGCGGGCCAGGGCATGGTCGCCGAGACGCTCAACATGTCGCAGCTTCACGGCTACGGCACGGGCGGCACGGTCCACATCGTCGTCAATAACCAGATCGGGTTCACGACGCTACCCGAGGACGCGCGCTCCTCGATGTATGCAACCGATATCGCGAAGATGATCGAGGCGCCGATCTTTCACGTGAACGGCGACGATCCGCTCGCGGTCGAGTTTGTGACTGAGCTGGCCCTCGATTTTCGCCAGGAGTTTCGGCGCGATGCAGTGATCGACATGTATTGCTATCGCCGTTACGGGCACAACGAAGGCGACGAGCCGTCATTCACGCAGCCGAATCTCTACGCAAAAATCCAGAAGCGCCCGCCGGTCGCGCAGCTCTTTAAGAAGGAGCTGATCGACACTGGAAAACTGAGCGAAGACGAAGCGGCGAGTCTGGAAGCGGAATTCGAGATGCGGCTCGAGCTGGTGCTTCAGGAAGTTAAATCAATCGAGGCAGAGGAAGCGACCGACAAAGCGCGCTTCCAGGAATCCACAGCCGTCTTTCAGCCGCATTACACAAGCGAATGCAAACCGACTGCGATCAGTTCCGAAATGTTGGGGCAGATTGTCGACGGCCTGACGCGGGTGCCGGAAGGCTTCGAGGTCATTCCGAAAATTAAGAAGAATGTGCTCGATCGCCGCCGCGAAATTTTCGAAGCGGGCGGTCCGTATGAATGGCATTACGCGGAGGCGCTCGCGTTCGGCTCGTTGCTTCTGGAAGGCACACCGGTCCGTCTATCGGGTCAGGACAGCCGGCGCGGCACATTCAGCACGCGGCATTCGTTCATCTACGACGCGAAGACCGGCCGGCCGTACATGCCGTTGCTCCATCTGGCGCCGGATCAGGCGCGCATTTGCATCTACAACAGCCTGCTTTCGGAGGCGGCGGTGCTCGGCTTCGATTACGGTTACTCGCTCGATTACCCGAACATGCTCTGTCTGTGGGAAGCGCAGTTCGGCGATTTCGCCAACGGCGCCCAGGTGATCATCGACCAGTTCATCGTGCCGGCGGAATCGAAGTGGCAACGGCCGAGCGGGATCGTGCTCTTGTTGCCGCACGGCTACGAAGGGCAGGGGCCCGAGCATTCCAGTGCGCGGCTTGAGCGTTTTCTCCAGGCGTGCGCGGAAGATAATATTCAGGTCTGCAATGTAACAACGTCGGCGCAATATTTTCATTTGCTGCGCCGCCAGATGAAGCGCGATTTCGTGAAACCGCTCGTGATTATGACGCCGAAAAGTCTTCTGCGTTCCGAATCGGCGTCTTCACGGGCGGAGGATTTCACCGAGGGCGCGTTCTCGGAAATTCTCGGGTCACCGGAAGTTGGGTCGCCGGAAAAAATGAAGCGGGTGATCCTGTGCTCGGGGAAAGTCTACTACGACCTGTTGAATTACCGCACGGCGGAGGACATTGCGAACGCGTCGATCATCCGCATCGAGCAACTCTATCCGCTGGCGGAAACGAAATTGCACGAGGCGCTAAAGCCGTTTCCGAAAACCGCGAAACTGATCTGGTGCCAGGAAGAATCGCAAAACATGGGCGCGTGGAGCTACATGGAGCCGCGGCTGTGGGCCCTCTTCGGACGCAAGATCATCTACGCGGGCCGCAACGCGAGCGCGAGTCCAGCGGTCGGTTCGCTGGTGGTCCATAAACGCGAACAGGCGCAGTTGATCGCGGATGCGTTTAGCTTGTAACGCGCCTAAGATAACCGCTTCATGAGCGTCGAAGTAAAAGTTCCGGCCGTCGGCGAATCAATTTCGAGCGGGGTCGTTTCCGTCTGGCATAAGAAATCGGGCGAACAGGTGAGCGCGGGCGATCCGCTCTTCACTTTGGAGACCGACAAGGTTTCCACCGAGATCAACGCCGATGCGGATGGCGTGCTGCAGACGCTCGTGGCCGAAGGTGCCGAGGTGAAGATCGGGGACGTCGTGGCGACGATTGAAGAAGGAAAGGCGGATGGCGCGGAGACAAAGGCCAAGCCGCCCGAAAAGAAAACAGAGACTGCCAAGGCAGGGCCGCAAAAGGAGCCGGTTCTCTCCCCGTCCGCGCGCCGGATCGTGACCGAAGAGAAACTCGATCCGCAGGAAATTCGCGGCAGCGGTAAGGGTGGGCGCGTGATGAAGAGCGATGCGTTGAGCGCTGCCCAAAACCGCGCGCCGGAGCCGCCGACGGAAAAGGCGAAGGGCGATCACGCCGAAGAAAAACCGGCCGCAGCTCAACCGGAAAGCGGGCGATTCACGCGCAAGAAAATGTCGCCGTTGCGCCGGAAGATCGCGGCGCAGCTCGTCATGGCCCAGCATACCGCGGCGATCCTGACGACGTTTAACGAATGCGACATGACGGCCGTGCAGGAGTTGCGGGCGAAATCGCAGGACGCGTTTACGAAGAAGAACGGTTTGAAACTGGGCTTCATGTCGTTCTTCATCAAGGCGACCGTCGAAGCGTTGAAAGCCGTCCCGTCGATCAATAGCCGAATCGAAGGCGAAGATTCGATCCAGAATCATTACTACGACATCGGCGTTGCCGTTGGCACGGAACGCGGCCTCGTGGTGCCGGTCGTGCGCGACGCGGACAAGAAGAGCTTCGCGGAACTGGAACGCGACATCGCCAATTTCGCGATGAAGGCGCGCGAAGGAAAAATGAAGATCGAAGATCTGCAGGGGGGCGTATTCACGATCTCGAATGGCGGAGTCTACGGTTCGCTGCTCAGCACGCCGATCCTGAATCCGCCGCAGAGTGGGATCCTCGGAATGCACACGATCCAGAAACGCCCGGTCGCGATCAACGGCGAGGTCGCAATTCGTCCGATGATGTATCTCGCGCTGAGCTACGATCACCGGGCGGTGGATGGAAAAGAAGCGGTGACTTTCCTTATCACCGTGAAGGAGGCGATCGAGGACCCGAACAAGCTGGCGCTCGACTTTTAGGCCGTCTTCGAGGGCGGCACCGGCACCTTACCTGCTATTTCAAGAACAATGGACGGACTCAACCCCCGCCACAGCTTCTTTATTGCCCTGGCATTGCTGGCCTGCGCGACGCTCGCGCGCGCCCAGGTCGCGCCACCTCCAGCGCCTCCCGTCATCAGTGGCGGCGCGCCATTCTCGATTCAATCGCCGGACGCTCCGAGCGGGCAGCTTTATTCCATCGGCGACCCGACCAACGACGAGCAATATTACCTGGAACTGATCAATCGGGCCCGGGCGAATCCGACAGCGGAAGGGATCCGGCTCGCCACCACGACGGACGCGAACGTGCTCGGCGCTTACGCGTCTTTCGGTGTGAATCTCATCCTGATGCGGGCGCAGTTCGCGCTCATCCCGCCGCAGCCCCCGCTCTCGATGAACGCGACTTTATTGAATGCGGCGCGCGCGCACAGCCAGAACATGCTGGAAAACAATTACCAGGGACACACCGGGCCCGATGGCTCGCTCACCACGCGGCTGGCCGGCTACACGGCTGGCGCGAACGGCTGGTCGATTGGCGAAAATGTTTACGCTTATTCCAAATCGGTATGGTATGGGCACGCCGGGTTCGAAGTCGATTGGGGCGGCACGCCCCTCAACGGCGGAATGCAATTGCCCCCCGGCCATCGGCAGAACATCCACAACCCGGATTTCCGTGAGGTGGGCATCGGCAATGTGATTGGCACTAACGGCGGCAGTGGCGGAGTGGGACCGCAATTGGTTACCCAGGATTTTGGAACAAAGGGCGGCCTCCAGCCGTTCGTGACCGGGGTCGTTTATCGCGATCTGAATGGAAACGGATTCTATGATCCGGGCGAGGGGATTGGCGGAGTGACCGTCACGATTGCCAACGTCAACAGCTACGCCGTCACGGCTGCTTCAGGCGGATTTTCCGTGCCGGTGCCGGGCAGCGGAAATTACAACATCACTTTCAGCGGCGGTTCTGTTCCGGCGAACCAGGAGAGTGTGAGCGTTGTTAACGGGCAAAATGTGAAGGCGGACTATGTCGTCACGGGTTCGGCAACACCAACGCCGACGCCGTCGCCAAACGGGCCGACGAAATTGGCCAACATTTCAACGCGCGCCGTTGTCGGGACCGTCGCTAACGTTTTGATCGGAGGCTTCATCGTCACCGGTACGCAGAGCAAACAGGTGATCGTCCGCGGCATCGGTCCGTCGCTTCCGTTGCCGGGCAAAATCCTCGACCCGGTTCTCGAGCTGCACGACGCAACCGGCGCGCTGATTGGATCCAATGACAATTGGGGCGAGAGTGCTGAAAGCGCGGCGATTGCCAATAGTGGGGTTGCGCCGGTCGATCCAAACGAATCGGCGATCTTGATGAGCCTCGCACCGGGCTCGTACACAGCGATCCTCAGCGGCGCGAACCTAACGACCGGAATGGCCGTGGTCGAAGTCTACGATCTCGATGGCGCCGCGGATTCGAAGCTCGCCAACATTTCGACGCGCGCGTCGGTGCAGACTGGTGATGGCGTTTTGATCGGCGGTTTCATTGTCGTTGGGCAATCGGCGATGGATCTGATCGTCCGCGCGATTGGTCCGTCGCTTCCAGTCCTCGGCGCGATGGCCGATCCGACGTTGGAATTGCGCGACGCCAGCGGCAGTTTGCTCGCCTCGAATGACGACTGGCGTTCCACTCAGGAGGCCGCGATTCTCGAAACCGGCCTAGCGCCGACTCGAGACGCCGAATCCGCGATCGTGGCAACGTTTCCGCCCGGTTCCTATACTGCGATTGTGCGTGGCGCCAACGGGACCACCGGCGTTGCAGTCGTCGAAGTGTACCAACGGAATTGACTGTTGTAGGGCAAGCGCACCGCTTGCCGAATCGGCCCACGGCAACCGGTGCGCTTGCGCTACACCATTGACAGTCGCCGCCTTTTCCCTTTGCTTTCCTCCATGAACGGCCAACGATTTTTGTTCTCGGGCGCCCTTTGTTTTTTCCTCGCGGCCTCAGCGCCGGCCGCGCTCGTTTTTGAAAAAACCGAGCTCGATCTGAATCCGGAGCTGGGCGCATCAAAAGTGGACGCGGTTTTCAAATACGAAAACAAAGGCGACACGCCGGTTCACATCAAAGCCGTGAAGCCGTCGTGCGGCTGCACCACCGCTGCCCTCGCGAAAAATGACGTCGCCCCGGGCGAGAAAGGCGAAATCACGGCGACGTTCAACATCGGCGATCGGACCGGCACGCAGGTGAAGACGATCACGGTCGACACCGACGATCCGAAAACGCCGCAAACGGTGTTGAAATTCACGGCGACGATCGCGCAAATCCTCGATCTGCAGCCGACATTTGTTTTCTGGCAGGCGGGCGAAGCCACGCAACCGAAGATGATCATCGCAAAGGCCGCCAAGGGCGTGACGGTTAAAAAGGTCGACGTGGTTTCTTCGAGCGGCGATTTCACAGCGAAAGTCGATCCGGGAGCAACCGCCGGCGAGTTCAAGATCGAGATCCAGCCGAAAGCCACCACCAAGCCGCTCAACACGACTCTCACGATTAAGCCCGACGTGACACCGGCGAAAGTTTATTACGCTTCCGCGCGCGTCCTCCCCCCCGGCACGGCGAAGCCTTAATGCAAGCAAAGGTGGATCGAGCGCTCCGTCGCTCGATGTTTGGAATCGCGCGACGGAGCGCGCGATCCACCTCGTGAAAGCGCTGCTTCGGCAGAGCGCGGTGCTTATCGCCCTCGCCTTGCTGCCTGCGGTCGTTCAGGCGCTCTATCTTCGCGAAAAAATTCCGTGGCAATCGCGCGTCGCGGAATCGGATTTTGTTGAGGTCGACACGGCACGCGGCTGGGCCGCGAACGTCATCTGGGTCGATGCGCGCCCGTCGGAGGAATTCGAACGCGACCATATTCCCGGCGCGGTTTCGCTGAATGAGGACCGCTGGGTTGAAGGACTCTCCCAGTTTTTAGGCACGCAATGGTCCCCGGAAAAGAAGATCGTCGTTTATTGCAGCGCGGCGAGCTGCAATCTGGCGGAAGACGTCGCCCGCCGTCTGCGAGAAGAAGCGAAGTTGCCTAACGATATCCGGATTTTAAAAGGCGGTTGGGAAGCGTGGCTGGCGAAAAAATGAAGCGCGTCGTCGCCATCCTCATCGGCGGATTGTTCATCTACGCCGGCGCGGTCAAAATCATCGATCCGGTCGAGTTCGCGCGTGACATCGACAATTACAAAATGCTGCCGTGGCAGCCCAGTGTCTGGCTGGCGCTCTATCTTCCCTGGCTCGAAATTTTCTGCGGACTCGCGCTGATTACGCGCGTCTTCTTTCGCGGCGGCGTGTTTATCGTAACCGCCCTCATGTCGCTTTTTATCATTGCCAGCATCGCCGCCAAAACCCGCGGGCTCGACGTGAGCTGCGGCTGTTTCGGTCACGCCAGCAAGTATCTGAATTTCTCGTGGCACCTGGCCCTCGATTTTCTCTTGCTCGGAGGATTGTTGCTCCTATGGAAACGCCCGTCGCCGGTAGCGTGACAATTCGAGAAGCGACCGATCGCGATCGCGACGCGATCTGGGAGATTTTTCGGGCAACCGTCGCACCGGGCGACGCGTTCGTTTACGATCCGAACACGCCGCGGGAGGAGGCCATGGCGTATTGGTTTGCGAACGGCACCCGCACGTATGTGGCGGAGGATGATGGAAAAGTCGTCGGCAGCTACATTCTGCGACCGAACCGGCCGGGCCTCGGTAATCACGTCGCGAACGCCGGATTCATGGTGGATCCCACCGCGCGCCGATCGGGAATTGGCCACACAATGGGCGAGCACGCCTTGGACGAAGCACGCCGGCTCGGCTATCGCGCGATGCAATTCAACTTCGTGATTTCCACCAACGAGTCGGCTGTCCGTTTGTGGCAACGACTCGGATTCAAAATCGTCGGCACATTGCCCGATGCCTTTCGGCATTCGCAAAAAGGATTGGTTGACGCGTACGTGATGTTTCGTTCGTTAGAGCAGGCCTAACGAATGCAAACAGTGATCCAGGTGGTGACCACGGGCCGCGGCTCGTTGCGGAACAAGATCATGAGCGATCCGCAGCTCGAGAAGAAATTCAAGCTTGTGCCGACGGAACATTTCCGCGCTGGTCGTCCTCACGGTTGGGCCAAGATTCACAGCGCCCGGGAAGCGCACGGCGTCATCAATCTCGAATGGCATGGCCGCACCGGGGTTTTGATTTGCCGCGTCGTGACGAAGCTTGGTAACAAACCAAACTCGATCATCGGCGATTTCATCGATTACCTGCTGGCGCGGCACCAGAGGCGCATCCTCGCCATTCACATAATGCAGCGGTAGCACAGGCATCTTGCCTGTGGGGCGAATAGGCGTCCCGCCTGTTCCTCTTCGCCACGCTTCGACAGGCAAGATGCCTGCCGGCCCCACCGGCAAGATGCCTGTGCTACAAATCCGTGAATGGATCGCGTTTCACGATCGTGCCGCCTTCGCCTTGCTGCTGAATCAGCTTCGCCACTAAACCGGTCCAGCCGGTTTGATGCGGCGCCCCGAGGCCGGCACCGGTGTCGCCGTGAAAATATTCGTGGAACCAGTAGAGATCGCGATCGTGATCGGCGCTGAGGGCGTCGCCGCACGAACGTTCGAAGGGCCGCTCGCCATTTCCATCGCGAAGCCAAAGACGAATCAGGCGATTCGATAGCTCGTTCGCAATCTCGTTCAGGGTGAGGTAGCGCCCGGAACCGGTCGGGCATTCCACTTTGAAATCGTCGCCGTAGTAATGATGGAACTTCTGGAGCGATTCGATCAGAAGATAATTGATTGGGAGCCAGACAGGCCCGCGCCAGTTCGAATTGCCGCCGAAAATATTTGTCTGCGATTCCGCTGGATCGTAGCGGACAATCCTCTGCCCATCTTCCCATTGAAGGACGTACGGATTTGCCGCGTGGAATTTGCTGAGTGAACGCACTCCGTAATCGCTTAGGAATTCATTGAGATCCAGCATCCGGCGGAGCAAACATTTCATGCGATGACCGCGGGTGAGCGCGATCAGGCGACGATCGCCCGCGCCGGGCTGGTGCCAATGTGAGATCAGGCTGGCGAGATCGGGCCGGTTCTCGAGATACCATTCGAGGCGTTCCTTGAATCCAGGCATCGCGTCGAGCAGCTCGGGCTCGATCGTTTCGACCGCGAGAAGCGGCATCAAACCCACGAGCGACCGGACGCGTAACGGCAGGTAACGCCCGTCCGGCATGTGGAGCACGTCGTAATAAAATTCGTCCGTGTCGTCCCAGAGCCCGATCCCCTGGCCGCCGAGATTGTTCATCGCGCCGGCGATCCCGAGGAAATGCTCGAAGAACTTCGTGGCAATATTTTCGTAAACGGGATTTTGCCGGGCGAGCTCGAGCGCCATCCGCATGAGGTTGAGGCAAAACATTCCCATCCAGCTCGTGCCATCGCTCTGTTCAAGATGACCGCCGCCGGGCAGGGGCGCGCTCCGATCGAAGACGCCGATATTATCGAGGCCAAGGAAGCCGCCCTGGAAAATATTTTTTCCTTCGGAGTCCTTCCGGTTCACCCACCAGGTGAAAGAGATGAGCAGTTTGTGAAAAACCGTTTCCAGAAAAGCGCGGTCGCCTTTGCCAGTTTGTTTCTCTTCAATTTTGTAAACGCGCCAGGCCGCCCAACCGATCACCGGCGGATTGACGTCGCCGAAATTCCATTCGTAAGCCGGGACTTGACCGTTGGGATGCTGGTACCATTCGCGCAGAATGATATCGAGCTGACCCTTGGCGAAGAGCGGGTCGACCAGAGCGAGGGGAATGCAATGGAACGCGAGATCCCACGCCGCGTACCACGGGTATTCCCATTTATCCGGCATCGACATGACGCGCTCATTGTAGAGATGGCGCCATTCGGAATTACGTCCGGTGTTTCGCTCCGCTGGTGGCGCCGGTTGGTCCGGATCGCCGTTTAACCAGTCCTCCACAACATAGAAATAGAATTGCTTGTTCCAAAGCATCCCGGCGAGTGCCTGGCGATGGATTAGTTTGTGTTCGTCGCTCAAGCACGCCGGCTCCAGCCCGGCGTAAAATTCGTCCGCTTCGTTTTTCCGCGCGCGCATCACGACCTCGAATTGTTCGAATGCATCCTGCTCCAGCACGGGTAAACAGACTGGCCGCGGAATTCTTCCCGGCTCGCCGGACGGATGCTCTTCGACCGCCTCGCCGACGCGGCCGAACCAGAGCCGCACTACTTTGCTCTCGCCGGGCGCGATGGTGAAAGGGTAATGCGCGGCCGCCTTCGTCCCGATGCGCGCAGGATTCACCGCTTCTTTTCGCCCATCGACGATGAAATCGTTGATTCCATCTTTCACGAATGGGTGCCGGTTTGGCGAGGAAAAGAGGCGCCGGGAATTCGTTTCGTTCTCGGTGAAGAGCAATTCGCTCGCGTCTTTGCAATGCAGCGTGTAATCGCCCAGCGCGGGATGGTTCGCCTGAATCGTCGGGCAACGCTCGGCCAGATCGGAGCTCGCGCGCAGTAAGCACCGCCGATCGCCTCGGCCCCATGCCCAGGTGTTGCGAAACCAGAGGGTGGGCAACACGTGCAGCGGCGCCGGTTCCGGCCCGCGATTAGTTGCCGTCACCGAAATGAAAAAATCGTCCGGATCGACCTTGGCGTATTCGAGCACGATATCGAAGTAGCGGTGATCGCGCAGGATCCCGGTGTCCCACAGTTCCGGTTCGGGCGCCTCTTTCGGTTGGCCGTAATTGGCCGCCACCAATTCTTCGTAGGGAAAGCGGGTCTGCGGATAGCGATAGAGCATCTGCATGTAGCTGTGGGTCGGTGTGCAATCCGTGTAGAAATAAATTTCCTTCACGTCTTCGCCGTGGTTTCCCTGCGGGCCGGTCACGCCAAAGAGCCGTTCTTTTAGAAACGGATCGCGGCCGTTCCAGAACGCGAATGCGAGACAGAGCCGCTGTTTGAAGTCGCAAATGCCGCCGATGCCTTCTTCGCCCCACCGAAACGCGCGCGATCGCGCCTGGTCGTGCGGGAAATAATTCCAGGCATCGCCGTTCTCGCTGTAATCCTCGCGGACCGTGGCCCACGCTCGCTCGGCCAGATACGGCCCCCAGAGATGCCAACGCTCGTCCTTGTTATTTTCCGCGAGGCGCTGCTGCTCGGCGTTCACGTCGCCGATTAGCAATCAAAAATTGAAAATCAGCAACTCCGAATTGATCGCGAGCACCGAAGGCTTTCGGTGTCGAAAATTCGATTACTCCCACTCGATCGTGCTCGGGGGTTTGGTCGAAATGTCGTAGCAGACACGGTTCACGCCTTTGACTTCGTTCACGATTCGGTTCGAAATCCGCGCCAGCAATTCGTAGGGCATGCGAACCCAATCGGCGGTCATCCCGTCCTGACTCTCGACGATGCGCAGCGCGATTGTGTTTTCATAGGTGCGCTGGTCGCCCATGACGCCGACGGAACGGACCGGCAAGAGCACGGCGAACGACTGCCAGACTTTGTAATACCAGTCCGCCGCTTCCATTTCACTGGTCACAATCGTATCGGCATCGCGTAAAATTCGGAGCCGCTCCGGTGTCACTTCGCCGAGAATTCGCACGGCCAATCCCGGACCGGGGAACGGTTGTCGGTAAACGATCTCCTTCGGCAAACCGAGTTGCAGACCTGCTTGCCGGACTTCGTCCTTAAACAATTGCCGGACAGGCTCGACCAGTTCGAAATGCATTTTTTCCGGGAGCCCGCCGACGTTGTGATGACTCTTGATCACATGCGCCGGATTGCCGCCGATCGCGACACTTTCAATTACGTCGGGATACAGGGTGCCTTGCGCCAGGAAATGATACCCGCCGTTTCCACCCGACCCGTTCGCCGCATCCTCAGCGAGCAGTTCCTCGGTCGCGTGTTCGAAAACTTTCACAAACTCACGGCCTATGATCTTTCGCTTTTCCTCGGGATCGGTGACGCCTTTGAGCAATTGGAGGAAACGATCGGCCGCGTCCACGTACTTGAGTCGAATATGAAAGTTCTCCTCGAAAACGCGCTGGACCATTTCTTCCTCGCGCGAGCGGAGCAACCCGTTGTTAACGAAGATGCAGGTGAGCTGGTCTCCGATCGCTTTGTGCAAGAGCGCCGCCACGACCGATGAATCGACGCCGCCGCTCAGCCCGAGCACCACTTTCTGGTCGCCCACCTGCCGGCGGACGCGGTCGCACGCTTCCTCGATGAACGATCCCATCGTCCAATCCATCGAGCACCCGCAAATGTGGAAGACGAAATTCTGGATAATCTCTTTCCCGCGTGGGGTGTGCGCGACTTCAGGATGAAACTGGAGCGCATACAGATTCCGGGCCGGATTTTCCATCGCCGCGAAGGGCGCGTTTTCCGTGTGAGCGGCGCTGCCAAACCCTGCCGGCATTGTCGTCACCTTGTCTCCGTGACTACACCAGATATCGATCTGAGTTCCGATGCCGTCGAAAAGCCTTGAGCCATTCGAAATATGGAGCATGCCGGCGCCGTACTCGCGCCGCTCGCTGAATTCCACCTGGCCGCCGAGATGATGCGCCATCAATTGCATCCCGTAGCAAATCCCCAGCACCGGAATGCCCAGTGAAAAAATCTTCGGGTCCGGATGAGGGGCACGCTCGTCGTAAACGCTCGCCGGTCCGCCCGAGAGGATGATTCCTTTTGGCGCCAATTCCGCGACTTCTTCCGCCGAAATGTTGAACTGGACGATCTCCGAGTAGACCTGGCATTCCCGGATGCGCCGCGCGATGACCTGGGTGTATTGCGAACCGAAATCGAGGATCAGGATTTTCGAATGCGCGGGCGCAGCGCTCTTCGTCATGGATGCATTTCCCTCATGTTTGGATCGTCGGAACGATCCATCGGTCCCAACGTCCCGTTTCCAGTGATGCCGCGCTGGAATTTTTCCGGCACCTCCTGGACCGTGCCTTGTTCAAGCGGATCGGCGCACCCGCCGAGCAGAAAGGCGGCGCTCGCGAGGAGGAAAGCGGCGATGAAGGCCTTCAAGCGCGAAGATTACTTGGAAAAGTGATCAGTGACAAGTAACCAGTGATCAGTTTTGCCGTTCGCCTCGCGCAAGTGCTTTACTTGTCACTGATCACTGATCACTGATCACTTTCTGCAATGATTGAACCTGAGGTGTTATTGCAAGGCTATCGCCTCGGCGTGTTTCCGATGGCGATGGCTGATGGCGCGATCGAATGGTTCTCGCCCGATCCCCGCGCGATTTTGCCGCTGAAGGAATTTCACGTGCCGCACACCGTGGAACGCGCGGTCCGGAAAGGCGTTTTCGAGATTCGCATCGATGTTTCGTTCACCGACGTGATGCGGGAATGCGCGCGCCGGCCTGAGACCTGGATCAACGACCAGATCATCGCGAGCTATGTGCGATTGCATCAGCTCGGCCACGCTCATTCCATCGAAGCGTGGCAGGACGGGAAATTGGCCGGGGGACTTTACGGTGTCGCGATCGGCGGCGCCTTCTTCGGCGAGTCGATGTTTCATCACGTGCGGGACGCGTCGAAGGTGGCGCTTCTCGGCCTGGTCGAGCACCTGCGGAGCCGAAAATTTGTTTTGCTCGACACCCAATGGCTCACGCCGCACTTGCAACAATTCGGCGCCATCGAAGTTCCCCGCCCGAAATACCTTCATCTCCTCACGACAGCGGTGAATCTTCCGCGCAGTTTTTTGTAGGGCAGGCGCACCGCCTGCCGAACGATGGCAAGCGGAGCGCTTGCCCTACAACCGGATTGCGGCATAGTTTGCGCCCGCGTCGTCGCGACCACGGCTGGGTAGCTCAGTTGGTAGAGCAGAGGACTGAAAATCCTCGTGTCGGGGGTTCAATTCCCTCCCCAGCCACGCCGCCTTGTGCCCCTAAAATTTCGCGGTGAGCTGGCCGGCGAAAAGGTGTTCGCCTTCGCGTACCGAAGCCTGACGGCTGAAGCTGTATTGGAGTTTCGCCTGGAGATAATCGGTGAAGCGATAACCAAGCGCGGCGTCGACACGCCAGATGTCGTTGCCCCACCTCGTCCAGCTATCCTCATCGCGGATCGTGCCGAAAAGCTGCTGGTTCCAGCGCAACGCGCCGTAAAGCTGCGACGTGATTTTGTATTTCGCTTCGAAGTAATAGGAGAACGTGTCGGCGTCGCCGATGCCCGGCACTTGGAAGCGCGCCTCGTAGAACTCGGCCCACAACTGAAGGTGATGCCACGCGAAGGAAACATCCTGCGCCAGAACCAGCTCGCGATAATCGCCGATCCCGCGACCAGCAGGAAGAGTAGGCGCGGCAACGGAGAGGAGATAAGGACCGGCGCTAGCCGACACGCCAAAGTTCCACATTTCGTTCGGACGAAAACCGGCGCGTCCGCTGAATGTCGGATCTTGGAGACCGCGTTCAGCGATGCTCCAGGACTCGGGCCGTGAAGCGAGTGCGGCATTTTTCATTTCGACGGCGTAATCGAATCCACCGCAAGTCCCCGAAACCGCGACCCCGCTCGCGTAGCTCGGACCCCAGATGATGGGAAGGCGCAGATATTTATCGGAGTAATCGCCGCTGTTGTACTCCCCGACGTGGCTCCATTCCAGAAGCACGT
This sequence comes from Chthoniobacterales bacterium, assembly GCA_035644055.1. Lineage (GTDB taxonomy): Bacteria > Verrucomicrobiota > Verrucomicrobiia > Chthoniobacterales > UBA10450 > AV80. Next base: position 32,340 of record DASQPH010000072.1, on the reverse strand, counting down.
CGGTTTCATCCGGAGCGGCGCTGTCCCAGATGCCTGTCAGATTTTCGTAGGGGAGCGGCGCGTTGATGAAAGGATTTTGCCAGGTGTCGTGTCGCTGCACCCAGTTGCCGACGACAGTCGCAAATTGTCCGATCTGGATATGGACGTTCTTCGCCGGAGTGTAGCGAAGAAAGTATTCGTCCAACCTGCCCCGGGCGCCGCCATCGCTCGGATCGAAGCCGCGATCCATCCGCGCCTGCGCAAAGAAATAAACGTTCGCGCCGATCTCGAGGTCGAGGAAGAGGGTCAACCGCGGATTGAGAAGAAAATCGTGCTCGGAAAAAATGAGACCGGGCGCTGGTTGATCGATGGAATACGCTTCGAGATCGGCGAGGCCGCTGAGCTGAAGATGAAAACGGTTTTGCGAGTCGCTCAGCGAGAGAGTGTCGTGAACTTTGTCCAGAAAGTCGGCGCGTGCCGTGAGCGCGGAAGCCACGGCGACAAAAATCAGCAGCGACGATTTACGCGGCATGGAGAAGCTTGCCGATGGTTTTGCGCAACACATCGAGCGTGACCGGTTTATTTAGCACGACGTCCACGGCCGCTGGCTGCGATCCGCTGACTTCGATCAGGGCGCCGAAGCCGGTGAGCATGATCACCGGAATGCGTTCATTGACTTGCTTGATGAAGCGCGCGGTCTGATCGCCGCTCATCTCCGGCATCACGCGGTCGAGAACTACGAGATCGAATTGGTTCCGGCGAAATTTCTCCAACCCCTCGCGGCCGCTTGCGGCGGTCGAGACGGAATGCCCATCACAACGCAAATATGCCGAGACGACTTCGAGCACCCGCGGTTCGTCGTCGACGATCAGAACGTTGAGCGACGATTTCGCGCTGGCTTGAGCTGAACTTTCCGGATTTTGCATCGCGGACGCGTCGGCGATTGGCAGGCGGATGATGAAGGTGGTTCCCTGGCCAGGCGCGGATTCGATTTCCAATTTCCCCCGGTGTCGCTCGATGATTCCGTAAACCATCGAAAGGCCAAGCCCGGTGCCGCGTTCACCCTTGGTTGAGAAGAACGGCTCGAGACACCGCTGGCGGACGCTTTCCGTCATGCCGGCGCCGTTGTCGCGCACGCGAATGACGGCGTTTTCTTCTTCGACCGAAGTCTCGAGCGAAATGCGGCCGCCTTGCGGCATAGCGTCGACCGCGTTGAAAATGAGATTGGTCAGGACTTCGCGCAGCGCGGATTCCTGCCCGGCGACGAACGGGGACGCCTTCGCTTCCGCCACCACTTCAACGGTTAATCCCGTCGCCTGGGTTTGGCGTCGCCACTTCGGTTCGGTCAGCGAAACGGCCTGTTGAACGATCTTGGCCAAATCGACCAACGGAAATTCCTCATCCGTTTCGACCGGCCGATAGAATTCGCGGAGCCGGCTGACGACGCTGGCCGCATCCTTCGCGGACGTGCGCAACATTTCGAGGCAACGGCGCGTTTCCGCTCTGTTTTCGAGCAGCCGCGGATTTTCCAGGAGCAGCTCTGCGAATCCCAAAATGGGAGTCAACGTGTTATTAAAATCATGAGCGATGCCGCTCGCCATTTGGCCGATGGCGCTGAGACGTTCCTGCTGGATGACCTGTTGCTGCGTGGCCTTCAATTCCGTGAGCGCTTTCTCCAGCTCGCGATTCGTCTCTCGCAAATCTTCCTCGGCTTGCTTGCGCCGGGTCAGGTTTTCCACCGAGCCGGCCACGATTTTTTCGACCGGTTTGGAAAGGCCTTTGGCCACAAACAAACTCGCGGCGAAACCGAAAGAGAGAACGACCAGGCCGAACGCGATGATCTTCCAGCGCAACGCCTGCTCGTCCCGGATCGAAGCGCTCAGCGGATAAAGGCAAACCTGATAGGCGGGCGCGAACTGGGTCTCGGGATCGAGCGCTTTGTAATAGAGAAGGTGCGGACCGCTTTCGAGATCGATCGGAAAATGGTTCGCCGTTTCTTTGCTCGAAGCGGCGCGGAGTCGTTCGCTGACGAGTTGCCGGTCCGCGAGGCTCAGGGTTTCAATGTAGAGGCGTTGATCGAGCCAGATGCCGCTTTGGATAGCGCCGGCGCGATCGACTTCCGTGTCCTCGAGATTCGTGAGCGGGAAACCGACCACCAGCGCTCCGAGCATTTTGCCGTTCGGGCCGCGGATTTTTGTCAGCACAATTCTGCGTAGAGCGGATGGCCGATTGCCCCGCGCCAAGGCGATGAAGCCGACTGCCTGCTCATCGTCTTCGCGCAACCCTTTCGCCATTCGCGACAACGCTTCCTGCAAGGCCGGCTGGTCCGTCAGCCCGGCCGGATGGTTTTCAGGCGACAAGATGAGGCCGTCGCCGTCGAAGAATCGGAAGAAGGATGCCCGCGTGGCGTCGGGCGACGCTCCAGTGCGATCCAGCATTTCTTCGAGTTCGGTGAGCGCGTTCTGATACAAATCATCAACGTCGCGTTCCTCCAGCGCCGCCCGGAGCCGCACCGAATGCGAAAGCGCCAGGCATTTTTCAGTAATGGCCTCCGATTGCGCCGCCTGGATTTTCAGGAACGATTGGACGCGATTCTGAAATTGCGCGTCGAGCAGTTGCTGCTGATTGCTCCGCCGATTTTTCTCCGCGAGATAAACCGTCGCCGTCGTCACCGCGAGGACGACGAGCATCATCGCCAGGAGAAGCTTCGCGCGGAAGCTCAGCGCGCCCGTAAGATTGTAGGGGAAGGTAATGGGAGGTTACTTGGCTGGAAAATCGACATGGAAAGTCATGCCGGTTTTCAATTCCACGGGACGCTGCCGGACGTCGTCGCCGGCCACCCAGGCCTTCAGGACGTAGCTGCCGGCGGGAAGATGCTCCAGACGGTAGCGCCCCGCCGGGTCCGTCTTCTGAAAATAGGGCGTCTCCAGAACGAGAATGGTGCCGCGCATTCTCTCATGAATTTCGCAGTGAATGGTGACGGCTCCCGGTTTGTCGAAAACGACGGTCGTCGGCTTTTCGTCCTTCCGGTAACGACCGAGATCGAACCGCTTCGTTTTCGAGTAGGAAAAAACGTTGTGGTAGGTGTCGTCCATGTTTGGGAACTCGACGGCGGTGCCGACCAGGACCGGCAGCAGGTCGGGCGCGAACGCGATGTTCTTTTGCGCTACCTGCGCCGGCGTTTTTGCCGCACTGGCTTGGGTTGAGCGAAAATCGCCTTCCAGATAAACGACCGCCGCCGGCGGATTCGTCGGGGCCAACGCAATGTCCGCGCTGGCGCTGTAGCGCTGATTCAGTCCGCGATCGACCGAGGGCTTTGGCAGCTGGACCGTGCCTTCAATTGCGACCTGGGCCCGCACGGACCCAGCCGCGAGACCGGCCGCCAAAAGGAGAATGGAGCATGTGTGGCGCACAGCTCGTCTCGAACTAGCGAGAAAGGTGCCACTAGGAGTGGATCGCCCGCTTCGCTGCGCCCTGCTATTCGGTCCTTAGCGCCGCCATCGGGCTGATCCGCGTGGCGCGCCGGGCGGGGAGCCACGTCGCGATTAGCGCGGCGGCGGCGAGGGTGAGAGGAGCGACCGTGAATGCGATGGGATCGAGCGCGCCAACTTTGTAAAGCAAGCCGCTCAGGATTTTTCCAGTCCCGGCGGCGAGAAGCAGCCCAATGATGATGCCGCTCAGAAGCATGATCGAACCTTCGCCCATGATCATCCGCAGAACGGCTCCAGGTTGCGCGCCGAGCGCCATCCGAATGCCGATTTCGCGGGTGCGTCGCGCGACGGAATACGCTTTCACGCCGTAAAGACCGACGACCGCGAGGCCGAGAGCGAGGACGCCAAAGACGGAGAACAAGGCGGCGCCGGCGCGGACAATCCAAAGCTGGAAGTTGCTGTCGAGATGTTGCGAGAAGCTCTTGAGCGATAACACCGGCAGCGCGGGATCGACGTCGCGCACAGTGCGACGAAGGAGATCGGCGGTGCTGCCTTCAGAGCCTGCCGCGAGGGAGTGGAAGCGAACGAAGAAATTGACGTTACTTTGAAAACCGCGCGCAAATGGTACGTAAATCTGGCCGCGCGGATCTTTTTCGAAAAGCTCCTGCTTGGTCGCTGGAACGATGCCGACGATCTCAATTGTTTCCTTGCCCGTTTCCCCAGAAAGATCACCGGTCATGCCGACGCCGTTCCCGCCTCCTTTTGCTTTAGGCGCGTTATCGCTGGCGTATTGGATGCGCTGGCCCAGCGCGTCACCATCCGGCCAAAGTTTCTTGGCGAGAACTTCATCGACGATTGCGACCATCGGTCCGCCGGATTGCGTCGTCTCGGCTTGCATGAAGACGCGACCGCGCACGAGCGGCAGGCCGACGGTCGCGAAATAATCGGCGCCGACTGTGTTCCAGGCGGCGCTAAAGGCGAGACCTTCGGCCGCGGTGGCCGGTTTCGCGTCGGGTGCAGGTTGGAGACCGGCGCGCTGAATGTTTCGGCTCAACGAAATCATTCCAAAGGGGATCGTCGCCGAAACGCTGGCGTGTTCGGCGCCGGGCAGGGCTGCGAGGCGTTCCTCGAGATTGCGGTAAAGATCTTGCGCGCGTTTCTGATCGTAGCCCGCAAGGCTGGCGTCGGTTTCAACCAGGAAACTGGCGCCAGGCGACAGACCGGTTTCGACCGAAGCGGCTTTTCCGGCGCCGCGAATGAACAGCGCGGCAGCCGTGAGCAACGCGAGCGAAAAGGCAATTTGCGCGACCACGAGCCGATTGCGCGGGAGAAATTTCCACCGTCGCCGAACGACATCTTCGCCGGCCTGTTCCTTGAGGTCCGCGACCACAGCGCTGCGGGAAAGTTTGAGAGCCGGTCCGAGGGCGAATCCGATCGTGCCGACGACACAGAACGCAAAGGTCGCCGCCAGGATCGCCGGATTCGGGCCGGCGAGCCAGACGATGTCGAGCGGTATCATCTTGCCTAATGACGCGACCAACAAGTCCGACGACCAGAGGCCAAGGAGTAATCCGCCCGCGCCGCCCACCAGCGCGAGGACGAAGCCTTCAGTGAGAAGTTGCCGCACGATACGGAACCGACTGCCGCCAAGCGCGAGACGAATGGCGATTTCTTTCCGGCGCGCTGTGCCGCGCGCGAGGAGCATGTTGGCGAGGTTAAGACACGCAACGAGCAAGACGACGATGGCCATTCCGAGCAACAACGGCGCGATACTCGCCAGGTTCCCCTCGCCCGAGGGCGATGTGCTGACGGAAAACCGCGAGATCGGTGTGGTCGTGAAAGTCTGATCCTTTTGCTCGACCGGAAACGCTTTCTCGAGATTCGCCGCCAATCCTTCGAGCGCCGGCTTCGCGCTCGCAGCTGTGACTCCGGGTTTGAGCCGGCTTACGACGATCAACTGTTGCCCGGCCCGATCGCCGAATGTCGTTTTGCTCGCCTGCTCGAAATCGTTCGCGATCCGGTCGTAATTGCTGAACGGCACCCAGACTTCGACAGAAAAAATTTGGAGTGTCCCCGTGAAACCGCGCGGCGCGATCCCGACAATCGTGAACGGATGGCCGTTGATGAGCAGGTCCGAACCGAGCACGGCTGGATCGAGATTATGCTTCTGCCAATAAGCGTAGCTGACGATGGCAACTGGAGCGTTGCGGCCGATCGCTTCCTCCTCTGGCGTGAAGGTGCGGCCGCGCGCCAGGGGAACGCCAAGAACGGAGAAATAATTCGAGCTGACGATTGCGCCGAAAGTGCGCCGGGTGTCGCCTTTTTGGCCGAGCCCGATCATCGCAAGGTTGTACGACATCACGTCGGCGAAAACAGTATTCTGGGCGCGAATGTCCTGGTAAGTCGGCTGGGAAAAGCCGCGATACGTTTTCGGATTCTTTTTGTCCTGTGAAAAAATCTGAACGACTTCCTGCGGCTTCGCGTAGGGCGGCGGCGCGAAGAACATCGTGTGGACGAGACTAAAAACGGCGGTATTGGCGCCAATGCCGAGCGCGAGGACGATGACAGCCGCGGCGGTGAACCCCGGCGCCTTGTAAAGCTGCCGGAAGGCGAACTTAAGATCCTGGATCATATGGAGTGGGATGCGCGCTCGGACTGCATCAGATTCAAAAATCGCAGATAGATAGAATGTTGCCTCGATTGACGCCGCGGAGAAAAGTTCAAAATGGACTTAGCAAATATCAAAGACGCCAAGGAATGGTTTGAAGTGCTGCAAACGAGCAAGCGCACGCAAACGGCGATGATGATGCTCGCACCCGGAGAGAAGACCGGCCGCAAAGCCGAAGCACATGAGAAGAGCGATCAGGTGTTGCTGATCCTCTCGGGAAAACTTTCCGGCATGGTCGGTCCGGAAACGGTGGAGCTGAAAAAGGGCGATATCCTGTTGATCCGCGCCGGCACCCCGCACCGGTTTGAGAATCCGGGACGCGAGCGCGCCATGACGTTCAACGTCTATTCCCCGCCGGAATATCCGCCGGACATGAAAGGCTGATCACGCCGGAACGAGCGGATTAAAATCGTACGGCGACGAGGTCGCGTTGAACTTCGGATACAGGAATTTCGAGGCCGGAACGTTTTCTTTCGCTACCCCCGCGGCCTGGGTGAGCCCCGCTTCGCGCAATCGCGTCAGCGCCTGTTCGAGCAAGCGCGTGCCGAAGCCGCGATTCCGGTATTCGGTCGAGATACAGGGGCCGGGAATCAGATGCATGTCGGCATCTGGTTTGGTGGAAAGAACCGACGCGCCGATGATGCGGGTGCCGTGGCGCAACGCCAGGAAGACGCAATGCGACGAGGCGAACGCGCTCTCGAGCCACGCCTCAATTTTCTCCGTCACTTCCTGCAACTCCGGGCTCCACATTGGATCGAGCACGAACGAGCTGGAAATGATTTTGCGCAGTTCCGTTTCGTCTTCGCCGGTGGCGGGGCCGATCTCGTAGTGTTCCGGGAGTGCGTTTTCGAACTCAGGAAGTTGAGTCAAATCCCAGGTAAAACGAATCCAGTTGCTCAGCTTCATAGAGGTGCCTGGTAGTATCGTGCGCGGCGGGAGAGCCGCAACTGTCCATAAGTGCCATTCCCGTCGCCCACGGCGCGAGGGTTACGAAAACAATCAGATCGCCTGAACGGCTTTCAGCGTTTCGTGAAAGGAATTGTAAAGCTCGCGGTACTGGGCAACGCCACGCCGCAAGACCGGCTTGAAGTTCGCCAGGTCGGCGATGTTCACGATCAAGTCCACGCTCTGGACGAACGCGCTCATGGCATCGTTCGTCGGGAATTGGTGGCTCAACAGGACGAGGAAATGCTCCCGGCGCTCCGCCCCCGGCCGTTTCACTATCGCGCGCAGGATCGGATTATTCTGCGGATTCGAGCCTTTGAAGTTCTCGTAAACGACCACGACGTTGTAGCTGTAAGTTTTCAGTTTCAGGAGCACGTCTTCTTCGAACAATCCGAGGTGGACCTTGTAGCTCATGTCGATCAACTGCGGCACGACCATTTTCTGGTATTGCTGGTGATCCACGCATACCAGCGCGGTGTTGTCGCCGAGATCGAAGAAGGATGAGTCTTGTGATTCCATGGCTTAGCGGAAGGCGTTGGCGGGGAGATCGAGGCGCAGGCCGGAATCGAGATCGCTGTCAACGCCGCGAGCTTTTTGGATCAGGTCGATACCGCGACCGACGCGGCCTTTGCGGCTGGAAAATAATCGCGCAGTATCTTCGGTGATCAGGTCGTTTTCGTACGCATTCAGGATCGACTGGTCGAAGGTCATCCAGCCGAAGGGCGCACTCGCCTCGATGATTTCATAGAAACTGCGATGCTCGCCTTCGCCGATGGCAACAGTTTCCCGTGTCCGCAGATTGTTGCCCATGATTTCGGTCAACAACTGCCGGCCACCGCCAACTTTCGGCGCGAGCCGCTGGCTGACGATGTAGCGCAGGGAATCCGCCAGGCGAATCCGCAGCTGCTGTTCTTCGCCGAGCGAAAATAGTCCAAGGATACGGTTAATCGATTGGCCGGCATCGACCGTGTGAAGCGTGCTGAGAACAAGGTGACCGGTTTCCGCCGCCATCAACGCGACTTCGACGGTCGCGCGATCGCGCATTTCGCCCACGAGAATAACTTTCGGCGCCTGTCGGAGCGCGGCGCGGAGGCCGTTCGGATAATTGTTAAAGTCATGTCCGAGTTCGCGCTGGTTGAACGTCGCTCGCTTCGTCGGATGCACGAACTCGATCGGGTCTTCGAGCGTGACGATGTGGACCGGCTGCTCCTGATTGATTTCGTTAAGCAACGCTGCCAGCGTCGTCGTTTTGCCGCTGCCGGTCGCGCCCGTTACGAGAACCAGGCCGGTTTTTTCCTTCGCGATCTCTTTGAAAATCGGAGGTAATTCGAGGGTTTCGACCGTCGGGATGTCGCCCTGCAATTTTCGGAGCACGATCGAGAAATGGCCCTGCTGCCGGAAAATGTTTACCCGGAATCGCGCCTGGTCATTCAGCGAATAGCTGCAGTCGCACGAGCCGCCCGTCAGGTAATCGTAAATCAGTCGGCGATTTCCCTGCATCAACGTTAGAGCGATTTGCTCCGTTTGATACGGCGTGAGCGCTTCGATCGGCGGATCGACATAGACTGGCTTCAGTTCGCCGAAGTCCTCGACCTGCATCGGATGCCCCACGGAAAAATTCAGGTCCGAGATGCCGTCATAGGTTTGCAGCATCGCGGACAGAATTCGATCAAGATCAGGAATTCTCATCGATCGCTCCTATTCATCGCCGTCCATCGGCGGTTCCTTGAGGAACGGCCGGAATTTCTTTTTATCGATCGCCTTGTCGTAGGCTTCGTCCGGCGAAATACGCGCATGGCGCAGATGCTCCATGATCGCGTCATCGAGCGGCTGGTTGCCTTTCTTCTTGCCGACCTGGATCATGCCCGGGATCTGGTGGGTCTTGCCTTCGCGGACGAGGTTCGCGATCGCCATATCGACGACGAGGATTTCCAGCGCCGCGACGCGGCCCGGTTTGTCGATCCGTTTGAAAAGATTTTGCGCGATAACGCCCTTGAGCGATTCGGCCAGGGTCGCGCGAATTTGGTTCTGCTGGTTTGTCGGGAAAACGTCGATGATTCGGTCCACGGCTTTCGAGGCACTGGAAGTATGGAGTGTTCCGAAAACGAGGTGACCGGTCGCGGCCGCGGTCAGAGCCAGCTCAATCGTCTCGAGGTCGCGCAACTCACCCACGAGCAAAATGTCCGGGTCTTCACGCAACGCGCCGCGGAGGGCTGCCGCGAACGAACGCGTATGGACGCCGACTTCACGATGCTGCACCAGGCAGTTCTGACTCCGATGCACGAACTCGATCGGGTCCTCCACGGTGATAACGTGATCGTGCCGATGCAGGTTCGCGTAATCCATCATCGCCGCCAGCGTGGTCGATTTACCCGAACCGGTTGGACCGGTCACGAGGACGAGGCCTTTTTTCAACATCGGAAACTTTTTCAGGACTGGAGGCAAACCGAGATCCTCGACGGTCAACACTTGCGAAGGGATCAGACGAAACACCGCCGAGATTCCGTATTTCTGCTGGAAGAAATTCGCCCGGTAGCGCGCCATTCCTGGCACTTCGTAGCCGAAATCGATGTCGGAAGTTTCTTCGAAAATCTTGATCTTCCCTTCCGGGGCGATCTCGTAAACCATCGCCTTAAGTTCGTCGTTGCGGAGGGGGGGATAGTCGACGCGGACGAGCTCGCCGTTGATGCGAAGCATGGGCGGATTGCTGGTGGAGAGATGAAGGTCAGAAGCCTTCTGTTCTCCCATGAGCTTGAAGAATGAGTCGATGCGGGCCATGGGCGCGGCCTTTCTTAAGCTAAATCGGTGCCACTAGCCGGCGGGATTTCCCGCGAAACTGGCTAATTGCCCTACGATCCGGAAAGTCGCGAACCGTCGATCGTCGAGCGGACCTGCTCGAGCAATTTCTCCGACGTGTACGGCTTCGGAATAAAACCCTTCAGTCCCTGCGCCAGCATATTGCCAAGCTTGGATTGCTCCGCAAAACCGCTGCTTAACACGACGACGACTTCCGGATTCATCGTCCGCAGCTCGTCGAACACCGCATCGCCGTCCATGACCGGCAGGAAGAAATCGAGAATAACGAGCCCGATCAATTTTCCGATTTGCTGATAAATCTTGAGCGCTTCGAAACCATCGCGGGCGAGAATTACTCGATAGCCTTCATCGGTTAGCATTGCGGCTGCCAGCTCCGCGATTTCGGTTTCGTCGTCCACCAGCAGAATCAATTCGCGGTTCCCTTTCGGGTTTAACACCGGGATCTCCGGTGGAATCGCGGCCGCCGATGACTTTGTCGCCGTTTTCTTTTCAACGCCAGCAGACTTCGTTCGCCCACCGCGGGGCTTGGGCGCGACTTCATTCGGGTCGCGGACTACTTTGAATTCCGGTGGGCGCGTCGGGTCCGGGGCGGCTTTGGATTTCGCTGTGCTTCCCTCGAGAATACGGGAGGTAACGTGGTCGAAAAGTTTCTGCGCGGTTTTGGACGCCAGCTCGACGCGTTCGCCGAGCATCTCAATGTAGTTGTATTCGCCCTTGTGCTGCCGGGCCAAATCCGCGTAGCGCGCGATCTGTTGCAGCATCGAATTGAGTTCAGTCGAAGTGGTCGCAATCCACTTCAAATCGTCGTGATCCAGCATAAGGGGAAACGCCGTCAGGTCTCGTCTCGATCGCTTCGGCAAGCCAAGAAAATTCCACCGAAGACGGCAAAAACAGCGATCGCGAAAGAGCCAATTGTGAACATGAAAGAGTCGATTGAGTCAGCACGGTTCATGCCTCTAGCGAGGCGTCACGTCAATCGGAATCGCTCGCAGGTTTCCCGCCGGCAGGCAACGTCAGGCGTGACTTTTCGCAACGGATTCTACGCCGGCCTCGTGATCGCGGTGATCTGGGGGATTTATCTTTTCCGGCTCTGGCAACCGCAACGCCAGATCGAGCTCCACAACGTTCATCTCCTTGAGCAAATTGAGAAACATAACTGGAATGCTGTCGGCGAATTCATCGGCCACACCTATGAGGACCGATGGGGCAACGACCGCAAATTGTTGCTCGAACGGCTGCCGCAGGTTTTCCGCGCGCTTGGCCACACTCGAATCGACGCGAGCGCGATCGCGATTCGGCGCGAAGAAGACCGCGGTTATTGGACGGCGAAGATCACGATCAAGGGAACCGGCGAACTGGCGGACTTCATTCAGAATCGAGTGAACACGCTCGATGCTCCCTTCGAATTCGAATGGCAACGCGGCGCGACCTGGCCGTGGGATTGGAAACTGGTCGCAGTGCGAAATACTGCGCTCGAGATTTCCGATTACACGCCGTGAGGACGGGCGTTATTTTCCGAGCGCCGTCCGCAATTCCGTCTTCGCGCCGTCGACCTCCTTCGGCGTGGCGTGGCAGAGAAGCAGCGCCCGCAGCTTTTCTCCCTGGTAATAGCGGACGACGAATTTCTTCTTCGCGTAAACGCCCTTCAGACTTATCCGCGTGGGCGGCAAACTGAAATCGCCGACAAAATCCATTTTCAGGTCGAACATCTCCGTCCAGAAATACGGGAGTTGCTCGTAGCGGATCCGCTTCTTGCCGGTCATGTTCGCGCCGGCGACGAGCCCTTGCTCGCGCGCATTCTCCCAATGCGTTTGGCGTCGCACGCCGCCCATGATGCGATCGGGATAAAATGCCAGGTCGCCGATCGCGTAGATTCCCTTCTCTTCCGTCTCGAGGTACTCGCTCACCGGCGATCCGTGGGGACCGGCGAGCGGAGTGTTGCGGACCAGCTCGAGATTCGGTTCGGCGCCGCAGGCGACGACCGCGACTCCTGCGGCAATGCGGTTCCCGCTCTTCGTCTGAATATTTCGCAACACCGTTTTGCCCTCGAACCCGTTCAGGCTTTCGCCCAGCAGCAAGCTCACGCCATGCTTTTCAAAATACGAGGTGATCCACGCGCCGGTCTCCGGATCGAGATAGCGATTCAGCAGGTAAGCGTTGCGATGCATCATGCTCACCTTGAATTTCATCTGTCGTAGACTCGACGCCGCCTCACAGGCGAGCAGTCCGCCGCCCACCACCACGATGGTTTTTTCCAGCGACGCCATTTCGCGCAAGGCCAGCGCGTCCCGGATCGTGCGAAGATAAATGACGTTGCCCAGCGCCACACCCGCGACGGGTGGCCGCACCGGCCGGCTGCCCATGGCCAGACACGCCTTGTTGAACTCGATGGTTTCGCCATTGCCCAAGACGGCGAGACGGCGATCGATGTTCACCTGCGTGACCATCGTCGCGAAACGCGTCTCGATCTTGTGCTTCTCGTACCAATGCGCGTCGAGCACCGGCAGTTTTTTTAACGGCGGGATCTTGTCGCGCAGGAAAGTCTTCGAAAGCATCCAGCGTTTGTAGGGCACATAGGTTTCCGCGCCGACGAGCGTGATCTGGCCGCGCTTGTCGTATTTGCGGATGCTTTCGCAGGCGCTGCTGCCGCCGATGCCGCTGCCGATGATGAGATAATCGCGCTGAATCATGTGCAGGCGGACGATAGGAAATCTGTTAGGTCGCTGGCGAGGGAAAAATTAGAATACCGCGCGGCAGATAATTACCGACGCGATCACGCCCGCGAGGTCGCCTAACAAACCGGCCGGAATGGCGTGCCGGGTTTGTTTGATATTCACCGACCCAAAGTAAACCGCCGCGACGTAGAAGGTCGTCTCCGTGCTGCCGTAAATCGTCGCTGCCATCAGGCTCACGATGTTATCCGGTCCGAGGCGGTGAATGATGTCGGTCAGCAGCGCAAGCGTGGCGCTGCCGCTGAGCGGACGCATCAAAGCGAGCGGAAGAAGATCGGGAGGAAATTGGAGCGGCGTCAGGACGGGCGTCAGCATGCGGGTCAACAAATCGATTCCACCCGCGCCTTTGAACATCCCGATGCCGACAAGCATCGTGACCAGGAACGGAATGATTTTCAGGATGACGCCGAATCCCTCCTTCGCGCCTTCGACGAATTCTTCATAGACCTTGATGCGGCGCGTCGCGGCGTAAACGGGAAAAAAGCTGAGGAGAAATGGAATGGCGAGAATCGAGATGATGTTCACGCAGCGCACGAAAGCGTTCTGGGTGGCTGCGTTTGGATCGGGAGGAAGATTGAACCAGGTCGGAAAAACGAGGCGCACAAACAACGCGAGAAAGAAAAGCACGAGGAGAAACGGGAGGAAACGGCGCCAGCCGCGTGGCTCGACAGCAATGACGTTGTCGCTGGAGCCGGTATCGTTGATCCCGGCCGAGGTTGACGTCGCTGGGGCGCGGCCGGGATCATCGATCCCGGCGACAACGGGAGGCAATCGGAAGAAGGGGAGTTTTTCCAAAAGCTTTGCGGACGTAATCGCGACCGTGGCTGCGCACAAAGTCGCGAGCAGCGCGGTTCCGACGATCGCTGTCGGCCGCGTCGAGCCGGCGGAAGCGAGCAAGGCGATCGCGGTCGCTGGAATCAATTGCACCGAGGCCGTGTTGATCGCGAGGAAAGTGCACATCGCGTTGGACGCGACGCTCGGTCGCGGGTTCAACTGCTCCAGATCGCGCATTGCGCGTAAACCGAGCGGCGTCGCGGCGTTGCCGAGTCCGAGCATGTTGGCCGCCATATTCATCAGCATCGAACCCATCGCCGGATGTTCCGGCGGCACATCGGGAAAGAGACGGCGCATGAACGGATGGAGAACGCGGGCGATGCGTTGCACGAGTCCAGCGCGTTCTGCCAGCCGCATTACGCCAAGCCACAACGCCATGATCCCGATGAGCCCCAGCGCGATCGTCACCGCCGTCTTCGCGCCGTCGAACGCCCCGCTGGTCACTTCGCCCAGCCGGTTATTCCAGCCGCCAATTGCGACCGCGAGCACCACCAGCGCGAGCCAGATCCAGTTCAGCATCAGCGTTTCAACAACGTGGCCGCGTGCTTGAGCGCAGAATCGGTTTTCCCGCCGAGCATTCGCGCGATTTCTTCCTGACGCGCTTTGCCAGCGACTTCGCTCAAGCGCGAATGCGTGCGCCCGCCTACGATTTCCTTGGTCACGACGAATTGGGTCGCCGCCGCCGCCGCTACCTGCGGCAGATGGGTGATGCACAACAGTTGATGATCCGAGGCGAGTTTGCGCATTTTCTCGCCGACCGCGTTCGCGATTTCACCGCCAACGTTGGCGTCGATCTCGTCGAACACCAGGAGCGGAATCGCGTCCTGCGCCGCCAGCGAGGATTTGATCGCGAGCATCAAACGCGAAATTTCGCCGCTCGACGCAATCAGTCGCAGCGGCTTCAACGGCTCGCCCGGGTTCGGAGAGAAGAGCAGCTCGACGGCATCGAAACCGGCCGCGCGCGCTTCTTCGAGCGCCGTCATTTTCACTTCGAACTCCGATTGCCGAAAACCGAGATCGCGCAGGTTCGCGCGAATGTTTTCCGCAAGTTTCGGCGCGGCCTTGCTCCGCGCCTTGTGAAGAGCATGCCCGATCCGTTCCACATCTCCGCGCGCGCTTTCCATTTCCTGGCTCAACCGCTCGAGCTCGGCATCGCGCCCTTCGATCTTGCGCATTCGCTCGGCCGCGCGCGCGCCGAACGCGATCACTTCTTCAATCGAGCCACCGTATTTTCGCTTCAACGTTTCAAAGAGTGTCACGCGTTCTTCGAGCGCGGCGAGTTGCGCGGGATCGAGGTCGAGCTGCTCGGCATATTGCCCCAGAGCATGGGAGATTTCCGACAACTCCATGACGCAGGCCGCATGTGCTTCCGCCAGCGTCGATTTTTCCGGATCGATTTTTTCCAGGTCGCGCAGGAGCCGTTGCGTTTCGGCTAGTTGGGGCAGGATCGCGTCGTCGGTTTCGGAAAGTCTTCGCGAAATCGCGGCGGCCAATTCGAGAAGCCGTTTCGCGTTGCTCGCAAGACGGTAACGCGTGGAAATTCCTTCCTCTTCGCCGGTCGTCAGGCTCGCGTTCGTGATTTCATTGACCTGATGGCGGAGCAGATCGATCTCCTGTTCGCGGGCACTTTCCGCGGTGCTCAGGCTCGCGTGCTCGGCCCGCAACGATTGCAGCTTGCGATACGCCTCCGAGAAATCGCGCAACGCGTCGCCGGTATGCGCATAGCCGTCGAGAAGCGCAAGCTGCCGCTCTGGCGACAAGAGCGATTGGTGATCGTGGGGCCCATGGAGATCGACCAATTCGTCGCCGAGTTTCTTGAGAACAGCCAGCGTCGTCGGGGATCCGTTGATAAACTGGCGGTTCGTGCCGGTCGTGGAAAAACTGCGTTTTACGATCAGCTCGCTGTCGCTGCTCTCCACCCCGGATTCCTCCAGAAGCGGATTCATTTGTTTCAATTCCGCGCCCGCGAAAACCGCTTCGACGGTGCACGAATCCGCGCCGGTCCGGATCAACGATTTGTCCGTCCGTTCGCCGAGAAGCAATTGCAGCGCGCCAATGATGATTGATTTCCCCGCGCCGGTTTCACCCGTGATCGCGGTGAACCCTGGGGCGAGCTGCCACTCCAGGTCCTCGACAAGGGCGAGATTTTTGATCCGCAAGAGGCTGAGCGTGGCCGGCATTCGGGGAATCAGTTGAGAGTTGAGAGTTATTAGTTGAGAGAAATCGCGCGACCGCTCTGTTTTGAACTCTCAAGGCTCAACTCTCAACTCTCAACTTCAGCTCACCTTTCTCGGAACGGGAACGTCGCAAGGTGTGCCGACGATCGGATGCGACTGCGAGGTCTGTCATTCGCCCGACCCGCGCGATCAACGGCTGCGCTCGTCGATTTATGTCGAAACGCCGGAGTGCGCCTGGGTGGTCGATACGGGAACCGATTTCCGCACCCAGGCGTTGCGCGAAAATATCCGGCGGCTCGACGCGGTCGTGTTCACGCATTCGCACACCGACCACATCATGGGGTTCGACGATTTGCGTCGTTATTCCTACGATCTCGGGTCGATCCCGGTTTACGCGTCGGCCGAAACCATGCGCGATCTGGCCCGCGTTTATGAGTTTGCCTTCAATGGTCTGAACCGTTTTCCCGGCTATCTCGTGCCGGTGCCGCACATCGTCGACGGGCCGTTTCGACTTGGAGAAACGACGATCACGCCGTTGCCAGTGCCCCACGGAAAATCAATGGTGAACGGCTATCTGTTTTCGCGCGAGGGAAAAAAACTGGTCGCGTATCTGAGCGACTGCAGCGCGGTCCCGGAGCCTATCGTCGGCGCGATTAGCGAAGTCGAAGTGCTCATCATTGACGCGCTCCGAGACAAACCGCATCCGACGCATCTGAGCGTGGGGCAAGCGCTCGAGGTGGCGGCGAAAGTCCGACCGAAACAAACGCTTTTCACCCACATTTGCCACCAGCTGGCGCAGGCGCGCGAAGCAGAACTGCCGGCGGGCGTCGGCATTGCTTACGATGGATTGAAGCTTCGCTTTGGATGAAACTTTGGTTTGCTATTCTGCTTTTGGCTTTCTCGTCCCCGGCCGCGCTGGCCGAGAAATCGCTGGCGCCCGCGACGATCGTCGTTTTTAACCAGGACGTTCCCGAATCCGTCGAGCTGGCAAAGTTCTACGCTCAAAAACGCGGCATCGCGCGCGATCATCTTATCGGGCTGAGCATTTCGAGGACGGAAGAGATCAGTCGCGACGAATACGACACGATGATTCGTAATCGGCTGCGTGAGATTTTTAGGGAACGCGGCTGGTGGAAATTTGAGAAAAGTCCTGATGCGGGGCGCGTGGTCTCGAGCACCATCAGGTTCGTCGCCATGATCAAAGGCGTGCCGCTGAAGATCCGCGCGGCCACCGACTATCCCGGAGACAAAGTTGGCGGGCCGCCGATTGGGAACCGCAACGACGCTTCGGTCGACTCGGAAGTGGCGGCGCTCGCCGCTCTTTCCGATCAGATTTCCGGCCCGCTCCAGAATCCTTATTTTCAGAGTTACCGCGCGATCGCCGAAGTGGAAAACTCGACGGTCCTGCTTGTTTGTCGGCTCGACGCGCCACAAGTGGTGACGGTCCGCCGGATGATCACCGACGCCATTGAAACAGAGAAGACCGGCCTGTGGGGCCGCGCCTACATCGATGGCGCGCATAATTCCACGCCGGGTTTGGGCATTGGCGATCACTGGCTCGCGCAAGTTCGCGATCAACTTCACAAGGTAGGCGTTCCTCTCATCTACGACGACACGCCCGAGATTTTCCCGAACGGCTATCCGATGACGGACTGCGCTCTGTATTACGGATGGTACACCGACAAGATCGCGGGGCCCTTCACCCAACCTGACTTCCAGTTCGTGCCCGGAGCGGTCGCCGTCCACATTCATTCTTTCAGCGCGAGCACTCTCCACGATGAGAACTCAGGCTGGGCCGGGCCCCTGCTGAGCAAGGGGGCGGCTGCGACCATCGGCAACGTTTACGAACCATATCTTCAACTGACCGCGCACCTCGATGTCTTGAACGACCGGCTGCTCCATGGTTTTACATTTGCCGAGAGCGCCTACATGGCGTCGCCGGTCCTTTCGTGGATGTCGGTCATGGTGGGCGATCCGCTTTACCGGCCGTATGCCGCATGGCTCGGGCTCGATGGCAGAGCTGCCGACGAAAAATCCTCGTCCGATTGGGGCGCTTATCACGATTTCGCGCTCAAGAATGGGTCGTTAGGCGGCGGAGAGTATCGCGCCGCCGCAAAGCAGTTCGCCGCGCGGTCGCGGAACGGACCTATGTTGGAAGACATCGGTCTTCTCGAGGCCGGGTCCGAGAATTATGTTGGCGCTTCGGGTTGTTTCGATCTCGCGCGAACCGTCTATACGAAGCGAGACGATATTTTGCGGACTGTCCTGCACGAAGCGGATGCGCTCGGGAAGCAGAACAAGGCGAAGCGCGGCCTCGACCTCATTCGCACCGTGCTGCGAATTGCGCCTGATGCTCCTGCGGCTTCGCTTTTGAAGAAGGCGGAAATGGAATTGCGCGCAACAAGGCCGCCGGCGCCAAAGCCGCCGCGGCCTAACGAATGATTCCGCGTTCGCTGGACTGAATGAACTCGAGGATCTGTGTGATCTCGGCGCTAGCCGTTAGCTCCTGCTGGATCGCTTCCACGGCCTGACGGGTGTTGAACTTCGAACGGTAGATCAAGCGGAACGCTTCCTTGATTGTCTTGATGGTTTCCGCGGGGAACCCGTTTCGCTCCAGCCCCACGATGTTGATCCCGCGCACCTTCGCCGGATTTCCATCGGCGATCATGAACGGTGGAACATCCTGAACGATTTTCGAGCAGCCGCCGGTGATCGCGTACCGGCCGAGCCGGCAAAATTGATGGACGGCTGTGAGCCCGCCCATGATCGCGTGGTCGCCTACCTGGACGTGACCCGCCAGCGTTCCGTTGTTCGAAAACACCACCGCATCGCCGACGTTGCAATCGTGGCCAATGTGGCTGTAGGCGAGATAATTTCCGCGATGCCCTATTCGCGTCTTGCCGGCGGCGGTAGTGCTGCGATTGACCGTCACGAATTCACGAAACGTGTTTTCGTCCCCGATCTCGAGGTAAGTCGGTTCGCCCTGATATTTCAGGTCCTGCGTTTGCTGCCCGATCGAGCAATGGGCGTAGAAATTGTTTCGCGCGCCCGCCGTCAGCGGGCCGGCGAGCGTGACGTGATTTTGCAGCCAGCAGTTCGCGTCCAAGACCACGTCGGGCCCAACTATGCAATACGGTCCGATGATCGTGCCCGGCCCGATTTCCGCCCGCGCATCAACGATCGCGGTCGGATGAATCTGCGCGTCGCTCATTGATCGAGCAGCCGCAACATCACCTCGCACTCCGAGACGATGGAATCATTCACGGCGCAATTGCACTTCAGCTTCGCGAGCTGCTTCCCACGCGTTTTCGTCAGCTCGGCGGAAATGATCAGCGTGTCGCCCGGGAAAACTGGCTTACGGAATTTCACTTCGTCCGCGCTGACGAAATAACCGAGCCGTCCACTGCCGCTCTGCGTCAGTTTCAACATCAGGATACTCGCGACCTGCGCCATCGCTTCCACCTGCAAAACTCCCGGCATGACCGGGTGACCTGGAAAATGGCCTTCGAAAAATGGTTCGTTAATCGAGACTGATTTCAGCCCGACGCATTTCGTTTCGCCGTCGAAGCGCAACACCCGGTCGACCATCAGGAACGGATAACGATGCGGCAGAATCTTCATGATCTCGTTGATATCGAGACTGCCTTCGCCGGCTGAAAAAGCTTTTGGATCGACGATCGGCCCGAAGCGCGCGAACTCGCGCGCCAGGGCGCGGACCAGCTCGGCGTTTGCGCCGTGGCCCGGCTTGACCGCGATGACGTGGCCGCGAATCCGCTGCCCGAAGAGCGCGAGGTCGCCGACGATATCGAGGATTTTGTGCCGGACGAATTCGTCGGGAAAGCGCAACGGTTCCTTGCTCAAGACCGCTTCGCCCCGGATCACGATCGCGTTCTCGAGGCTGCCGCCCTTGATCAGGTTCTTGTCCATGAGGTGCCTGACGTCATCGTAGAAAACGAAAGTGCGCGCCGGCGCGATTTCGCGTTCGTAAATCGCGGGCGTGATCTCGGTGGAAAGAAATTGCGTGAACTGACCGTCCGGTCCGGATTGCGTGCACGAGATTCGGAACTTCGGATCGGGCAAAACAACGAGGAGCGATCCGGTTTTCGTCTCGATGTGAATCGGCTCCCGCACGTCGAAGAACCGGCGCGACGCTTCCTGCGCGACGATTCCCGCTTTCTTGATCAACTCCACATAAGGCCGCGCGCTGCCATCGCCGATCGGTGGCTCGTTCGCGTCCATTTCGACGACGGCGTTGTCCACCCCCATGGCTACGAGCGACGAAAGGATATGCTCGACCGTGTGCACCCGGATTGAGCCTTCACCGATCGTCGTGGCGCGCTCGACCGTCTTCAAGTTCGCGATCGTCGCGTCGATGGTCGGTTCGTCCTGCAGATCGCGCCGCTTGAACTTGATCCCGGAATCGACCGGCGCGGGCTGAAGCTTGAGTGTGACTTTCTCGCCGGTGTGGAGCGACGTTCCGCTCACGCTCGCGCTTCGGGCGAGGGTCTGCTGAGGCTCGGAAGGCATAAGGGCCTTAACTAAACAAAGATTGCGCGCGGTGACTAGGACAGGGTTTCGATCTCTTTTTTGGACGCCAAATCCCTCTGAGCCAACCCGCCGGGCAGAAGTAACAGTTCTGTTACCATTCCAGTCTCGTCATCCCCCGCCAGTCTTCTCAAACTCGGCGAACCCCAAGGAGGTTCTCTCTATGAAATTGCAAACTCGTTTTGCGCTCGGCCTGCTGATACTCTCAGCGCTCGTCTTTCTTCAGCCTGCGCACGCAACCACCTACACCGTTCAGGTGGGGGCCAACGGTTACATGACTTTCCAGCCCAAGGACCGCTTTATTCAAGTGGGTGATACGGTTCGCTGGAACTGGCTTACAGGGACGCACAGCGTCCGGTCCGGGACTCAGTCGGAGCCGACCGACGAGTTTTCCTCAGGCATTCACACGCCTCCTTTCACTTTTGACCATACCTTTACGACGCCGGGGAGCTTCTCCTACTTCTGCGAGGTTCACGGGCAAATTATGAATGGCGTCATCACCGTCCAAGGACCGGCCGCGACCCCAACCGCGACCGCAACACCTACCTCTACGCTAACCCCGACAGCCACGCCTACGGCCACACCGTTGCTGCCGCGGATCGGCAAGGGGCCGGTGCGCGTTGAATTGCAGGCAGTCGCGACTGGTTTGGTGTCACCGGTGGACCTGGTTTCACCGAATGATGGAAGCAATCGTCTCTTCATCGTGAACCAGAGCGGTCAGATTTTGGTCCTGAAAAACGGCCAGGTCTTGGGAACGCCATTCCTCGACGTCTCCGGCCGACTGGTCCCATTAATGGCGGGCTACGACGAGCGCGGCCTGCTCGGTCTCGCCTTTCATCCCGGCTTCGCGGATTCGAACAGCCCGGGGTTTCGGAAGCTTTACACTTATTCGAGCGAACCGGTGAACGGCGCGGCCGATTTCACCGTGCCGAACGCGAATGCTTTTAATCATCAAAGCGTGATCGCGGAATGGCAGGTTTCTGCCGGCAACGCGGACGTGGTCGATCCGGCGACGCGTCGCGAAATAATGCGAATCGATGAGCCGCAATTCAATCACAATGCCGGGCAAATCGTTTTCCGGCCGAGCGATCACTATCTCTACATCTCGTTAGGCGACGGTGGCGCGGCCAACGACGTGGGCGATGGACATAATCCGAGCACCGGAAACGGCCAGGTCACCACCACCGTTCTCGGCAAGCTCCTGCGGATCGATCCGCTGGCGCCGGCCCTCACGCCATCGAGCAGCGACCCGACCAGCGCGAACGGCAAGTATCGCATCCCCGCTTCAAATCCGTTCGTAGCCAACCCCGCCATACCCGAGGTTGTTCGGGAAATTTTCGCCTACGGTTTCCGAAATCCGTTCCGATTCAGTTTTGATGCCGTGACCGACAAACTCATCGTGGCCGACGTCGGGCAGGACCACATCGAGGAGGTCGATTTGGTCGAGCCGGGAAAAAATTACGGCTGGAATAAGAAGGAAGGCACGTTCCTCTTCAATCCGGCGAACGGCAACGTCACTCCCGATCCGTCGCCGAATCCGGCGCTCACGAATCCGGTTGCGGAGTACAGCCACGACGACGGAATCGCGATCCTCGGTGGCTACCTGTATCGCGCTACAACCATTCCAGCACTCACGAGCAAATATGTCTTCGGTGATTTCTCGACCACGTTCACCGCGCCCAAGGGCCGGCTGTTTTACATGGACGATCTCAATACCGGCGTCATCCGCGAATTGAGGATCGGCAATGACGACCGGGCGTTCGGATTGTTCCTGAAGGCATTCGGGCGCGATGCGAACGGCGAGATTTATGCCTTGGCCAGCGGGAATCTCGGACCGTCCGGCGCATCAGGTCAGGTATTGAAAATCGTGCCGGCGCCGGCATCACCGGCCTTGGTAAACATCGCGACGCGAATGCGCGTCCAAACCGGCGACAATGTTTTGATCGGCGGATTTATTCTCACCGGCAGCGCGCCAAAGAAAGTGATCGTGCGCGCGATCGGCCCTTCGCTTTCCGTGAACAACCAGCCGCTCCCCGGCCGGTTGCTGGACCCAACCCTGACGTTGTTCGACGGCGCCGGGACTCCTCTTTTTACAAACGATGATTGGATGAACGGTCCACAAAAACAGGCGATCATCGACAGCGGCCTTCCGCCGAACGATCCGAAGGAATCCGCGATCGTTGCGACACTCCAGCCAGGGAATTATACCGCGATCATGAGCGGGGTCGGGACCGCGACTGGCATCGGAGTTCTCGAGCTTTTCGATCTCGACCAGCCCGCGCCGGCGAACGCGGCGAACATCTCGTCGCGCGGCTTCGTCGAAACCGGCGATAACGTGATGATCGGCGGCTTCATCGTCGGCGGGTCACAGAACCGCACCGTTCTGGCGCGCGCCATCGGACCATCGCTGACGGCGTTTGGCGTTGCGAATGCATTGCAGGATCCGACGCTGGAATTGCACGACTCTTCCGGCACAACGATCGCGAGTAACGATAATTGGAAATCGGATCAGCAAACTCAGATCAGCGCGACAGGTCTCGCGCCCAGTGACGATCGCGAGTCGGCGATTCTTTCGGCGCCGCTAGCGCCGGGAAATTATACAGCCATTGTCCGGGGGACGGGCACGAATACCGGCGTCGCAGTCGTCGAGATTTTCCAGTTGCAGTAGTGGCGTTACGACTCGAGATGCGCCCAGTCGATCTCGATCCGCTGTTTGCGCGCGAAGCGGTCGTGAAAGAACAACTCTTTGTGCCGGCAACCGTGTTCGTGCACGAGCCGCGTCACTTTCACGTCGAAACAGCAATACTCCGCGATCTCGAGAATCCGCCCTTCGCGCCACCAGCGGATCGCGTCTAATCCTACCGCCGTTTTTTGAATGCCGAGCGTGGCTTGCGCGATCGAGTCCAATCCGAGCCGATGGCCTACGCGCTTTTCCATGTCGGCCATCAAATCAGCGGTCGGAAGTTCCGCGACGAGATCGAGGATGGTGTAACCCATCAGCACCTGATAATCGAAATTCAGAACGTTGAATCCGACCACGAGGTCGGCGCGCCGCAGCCGCTCGACGAGCTGGTTCACCTGCGCTTCACCGAAAACTTCGTATCGGCCGGTCGCGGTGCTGTAGACGACGCCGACTGACATCCGCATGTCGCCCTTGCGCGCCCAGCCGCCTGCATCGTTCGCGGTCCGCTGCGTTTCGAGGTCGAAATAGACGATGTCGCGCGGCATCTTCGAATCTCGGCGAAGAGGTCGCGTCATTTCAATTCAAAACCGCCGCAATCGAAACTCATCATCTGATCGACCCCGGTGACGCGGAATTGTTCGACGACCGCGCCATCGTCCTGGAAAACATCGATCGTGTTTGCACCATTCAACGCCAGCAACGCCCGGTCCAGGTTTTGCGTTTCGCTGATGGTGCAGAGAGGAAGTCCGTCGGCCGCCTTGATGAAACTGCCATCGGCATCGGTGCCGATCATCATCTCGACCGCGACGCGATCGTCGTTCAGCAACGGATTGGCGAGGAGCTTCACCTTCACCTTGTCGGGAATATTTTCCTCGGCCGGGTTCGTGACCGGCTTGCCGCCCGCGATCGAGAAATTCCTGTGAGCGACGATTGATTTCTCGAAATCGACTTTCCAATCGGAGATCGATTGATCTCCATTATCACCTTTCCTCGCGATGAGGCTCAGCGCGCGGACGCGTTGTCCCTTCTCGTTTTCCTCGAGCAGATAAATCCTGTCTTCCTTGAGCGAGGCCGCGATTGCTTTCGGCTGCGGTTGTTCAGGCGAAGCCGGAAGCCGCCGGAGGAACTCGCCGTTGGCGGCCAATTGCTTTACCTCCGCTCCCTGGATCACCCACCGTGTACCGTCGCGTCCCGGCGTGCTAGCGCTCGCTTCGCCGTTCGTTTCCGAATCGGTATCTTTCAAGGTCAGCGATTTGTCCGCGACATCATAGAGAACGTGGCCCGTTCCCGGCGGCACCAGATCGACGCTGAGCAATAGATTTTCGTCGTGCATCGCCAACGACTTGATTCGGGAAAACCGCGGGCCTTCCGCCGAGCTGATCCAGTCGTTGAAGAAGAATCCCACGCCTTCAATCTTGAGATCGCCTACGACGAAGCCATGGGCGCTGTATTTCCCCGGCGGAACATTTTCGCCGGCGTCGTCCTTTCCATCCCACGTCGTTGAGAGTGAGTCGTTGCCGATATTGAACTCGTTGATGTCCGCTTCGCGAAAAAGGACCCGCACCAGTTTTCCCTTAGCATCGTAAACGCCGAGGCTGATTGTGCCATCGAGCGGTGGCGGAACGAAGCTCACCCGGATGTTTCGCGGCGTCGCTGTGGGCGTCGGCGACGGTTCCTGCGCGGCGGCATTTCCAACGAACAATGCCGTAGCTAGCAGGAGAGCGTTCGTCTTTGTCATTCGGAACAGTATCGCCGCCAATCGATCTCCGGGAAAATGTTGTCGCGCCATTCGCAGTTTGCCAAAAAACCTTCGTCCACATCGCCGCTGACAAAATCGTCGTGCAGCCGATTGAACCGCAGCAAATGATCGGTGGCGCGCTTCGTCGCGTAATGCTTTGCCGTGCCGGTCCGGATAAGAAACGCCCAGTCGCTCGATTGCGCGAGCAGTAATTCCCGGGCCAGTTGTTTCAAGACACGGTCTGCGAGTTCGCTCGCAGTGCTCCGATATGCGTCCGCGAGTTTCGTGATTCGTTCTGCCGCCGAATAGAGATGCGGATATATCCACGAGTTCGTTTCGCCGAGCCAGACGCCGAGATGCCCGTTCTCGCCCCAGCTCGATGCCGCCAGCGAGACGCTTTGCTGAGTCGGATGTTCGGCGAGAAATTCGGTCGGCGTCGTGAGCTGAAAATCTTCATGGCCGTAATGATCTCTGCTCGTGAGACGAAGGTCCTGCTGGGCGTGCGCGGCCTGGCGCAGCACCGACTCGAGAAATCGCGGCCCTTCAAACCACCAGTGACCGAATAGCTCGGCGTCGAACGGCGCCACGATGATCGGGTCGAAATCGAGCGCGCGGAGATCGTTGAGCTGTTGTTTCCGGGCGTTGAGGAAATGCAATGCATGCGCGTCGGCCACTTCCTGGGCGGCGGCTGGATCATAAAGATCCTTTTCGCCGTGGCGATCGGTGATGCGGTGATACTTGATCCCGGTGAATTTTCGCAAAGGCGAATTCGCGCCCGGGCAGAGATGTTCGAGGGGAAGCTCGAAGCCAATGTCGCGATAAAATTCCCGGTAGGCTGGATTGCCGGGATATCCTTCCGTTGCGCTCCAGACCTGCCGGCTTGAGTCGCGATCGCGCGCGAATGCAGCCGGTCCCGCCGGCGTAAAACAGGGCGCGTAAATCGCGCGGCGCGGCCGCGGATCCGCCAGCATGAGACCGTGGGCGTCGACGATGAACCACCGGATGTCCGCTTCGCGCAGGGCATTCTCGACGCCCGGATGGTAAGCGCATTCCGGCAACCAAAACCCGGCCGGATCGCCGTGAAACGCGGCCCGATACGAATCACAACCGACCGAAATCTGCGCGCGCACGGCTGCCGGCGATTGGAGCAGCGGCAACAACCCGTGGGTCGCCGCTGACGCTATGAGCTCGAGACAACCATCATCGCGCAGCCGCCGAAACACGGCGAGCAAATCGCCATTCCACTGAACAAAACGCTCGCGGGTTTGCCGGAAATGATCGTGATAAAACTCGGACAGCCCGCGCAACCGTTCGTCGTCGCGGTTGCGCACGATCTCGCGCTCGGCCAGCGCAACCGACCGATCCAAATACCGGACGTAGCGTTCGCGAAGGAGTTGGTCCTGCAACATCGCGGAGAGCGTCGGCGTAACCGTCATCGTCAACTGGAACAGCACTTCGTCGGCGACGAGCCGCTCCATCATGGCGAGGAGCGGGATGTAGCTTTCGGTTATCGCCTCGAAGAACCAATCTTCTTCGAGGAAATCGTCGTGCTCCGGATGCCGGACGAAAGGCAGATGCGCGTGAAGGATGAGCGCGAGATAACCGGTGGCCATTGCAGATTTCAGAATGTCGATTGCAGATTGAAAGGCGACGCTGTCGCCCAATCTTAAATCTGCAATCTAAAATCTAAAATCGTTACAGCGTCCGGCAAAAGTCCTGGAACCGGTCCAGGCCCTTTTTGATGATGTCGATGCTGGTGGCGTAGCTGAGCCGGACCGTGCGATCGTCTCCGAACGCCGCGCCGGGAACCACCGCTACGTTCGCTTTGCTCAACAAACGATCGGCAAAATTCTGCGAGCTCAAGCCGAGCTGGCTGATGTTTACCAAAATGTAAAACGCGCCCTGCGGTTTCACCGCGGTGATGTTCGGGATCTTGGTAATGCGATCAAACATGTAGTCGCGCCGCATGGCGAACTCGTCGCGCATATCGGCCAGGCCCTGTTGGTCGCCCTTCAGCGCCGCGACGGCGCCTTTTTGGGCAAACGAGCAGGGGTTCGACGTGCTGTGGCTTTGAATGTTGTCGACCGCCTTGGCGACAGCTTCCGGCGCGGCCATGTAACCGAGGCGCCATCCGGTCATCGCATACGCTTTGCTGAAACCGTTGACCGTGATGGTGAGGTCATACGCTTCTTTCGAGAGTGACGCGACGCTCACATGTTTATGATCGTCGTAAACGAGCTTCTCGTAAATTTCGTCGGAGAGAATGTAGATGTCTTCCTCGGCCGCGACCTCGACGATGCCCCCCAGTTCTTCACGCGTGTAAACCGAACCGCTCGGATTACCCGGAGTGTTGAGGATCAGCATCTTGGTGCGCGGCGTCATCGCGTTTTCGAAATCGCTCGCCCGCATTTTCCAGCCATTGCGCTCAGTGGTCTGCACGATCACCGGTTCCGCGCCGGCGAGCCGCACCATGTCGGGATAGCTGACCCAATAGGGCGACGGAATCAGCACTTCATCGCCCGGCTGGCAGGTGGCCAGGATCGCGTTGTAACAGGAATGCTTCGCGCCGCTGCTCACCACGACCTGGCTCGCGCGGTAACTGAGTTGATTGTCGGCCTCGAGTTTCTCGGCAATGGCCTGGCGCAATTCCGGGAGCCCCGCGCTCGGCGTGTATTTCGTAAACCCCGCCTCGAGCGCCGCGATCGCCGCCTGCTTGATGTGTTCCGGTGTATCGAAGTCCGGCTCGCCCGCGCCGAAGCCGCAGACATCGATGCCTTCGGCTTTCATTGCTTTGGCTTTGCTGTCGATCGAGAGAGTGAGTGAGGGCGATAATTGAGCGGCGCGTGCTGAGATTTCCATGGCTGTCGAGGTCTGGTTAAGGGTGTTCAAAATCGGGAAGGCACGCTAGGAGCGCGCATAAAAACTTTCAATCAATGGTTTGAAGTTGTTCTCGTCCACCTGCACGATCGCCATTTCGCGTTTCGCGTTCTCGGCGGAATCGGAGGCGTGGGCGGCGTTGATCATGATGGTCTGGCCAAATTCTTTTCGAATCGAACCCGGAGGCGCTTTCGCCGGATCCGTCGGTCCGAGCACGTCGCGGATTTTGCGGACTGCGTCTTCGCCCTGGTAAACAATCGCGATGCATTTTTCGGAACCGGGCGCGTTACGTTGCTCGTTGCTCACTTGGCTCGGCCGTCCGCCGGCCATGAATTCAACGATGTCTTCCCAGGCGTTGCGCCCTTTGTTCGGACCGAGCTTGTCTTCCAGGACCGGCAAGACCGGCCCGTAAAATTCCTGCGCCTGCGCCACGCTCATCCGGTGGACTTTGAATCCGATGATGAAAAGTCCCGTGCGCGAAAAAACTTCGATCACGCCGCCCGGCCGCTGGTTGGGAAACTTGAAATTATCCGGCTTGATCAGAACGAGCGACTTCTCGACCTTCGCTCCGGCCGGATACTCGATGACGTGATCCAAGATTCCGCCGTCGCTGTCTGAATATTCCGCCCAGAGTTTCAAATCGTTTTCGACCGCTTTCGGATCGAACGCCGCCAGCGCGGCCGGCTCGAAGTAGACGACCTTGCCTGAATCGTCGGTGATGTAGTCGCCGAACGTGTCGCGGATCGTTTCGCCGCTCGTCCGTTCGTGCACGATGTGCCCAATCGTGCGATGAATTTTTTCCACCGCGTCCTCGCCGCGAAAAACCAGGAACATCACGCGCGATTTCTGTCCGTTGATTTTGCCGGTGAAATTTTTGAGCACGTAATCGCGGATCAGCTCCTGGGTGGCGCGGTGCCGCGGATCCGTTTCGGTCACGATCGTGTCCGCGTAACGTTTCGTGAGCTCTTCGCTCGGCGCGAACATACGAGACGTCACCAGATCGAGTCCGGTGCGCGAAATCAATCGCGCGATAATGCCGCCGGTGCGCGATTTGCGCATCGAGTACGGCGTCACGATGACATAGGACAACTCTTCGTTCGGCATTGCGGGTTCCCAGTGCGGCTTCGAAAGATCAACCGCGTGGATGCAGGAAAATCGAGGCCGCGAACGGGTCGGAGAAAGTGTCTGCGGCCGGTCGCCGCGTCAAATTCTTTTCCGCGATCGAACCCCCCAAAGCGCGATCCATTTTCCACGGCGTTTAATCTCGCGCGCCGTGAAATGATTGCGTCG
This sequence comes from Chthoniobacterales bacterium, assembly GCA_035644055.1. Taxonomy (GTDB): domain Bacteria; phylum Verrucomicrobiota; class Verrucomicrobiia; order Chthoniobacterales; family UBA10450; genus AV80. The sequence continues at coordinate 3,624 of DASQPH010000072.1, read as the reverse complement.
CAGAGCAGCGACGAGCATTTGTTCCTGCGATCGCAGAATACCCGACAGAATCAGGCAGCCGTCGCTCGCCAGATGGCGCGACCAAATTGGCAGCGCCGCCATCAGGATTTCGCTAAACAGGTTCGCCGTGATGACGTCGAATTTCCCGCCGACCTTCAGCTTTAAAACGTCCCCGGTCTGAAACTCGATGTTCGATGCCCGATTCGCGCGCGCGTTCCGTAGCGCGATCGAGCAGGCGAGGGGATCATTATCGATCGCGACAACCCGTTTCGCGCCAAGACAACTTCCCGCGATCGCGAGGATGCCGCTGCCAGTGCCGGCATCGAGCATCGTCCAGCCATCGTCGCGGTTTTGAGTGATGCGCTCCAGCATTCGCAAACACATCGCGGTGGTCGCATGCTCGCCGGTGCCGAACGCGGCTTCCGCTGGAATGACAATCTGCCGCGTGCCGATCCGCAGCGGCTTTACTCGTGATCGCTTCACGAACTGCTCGAGCCAATCAGCCCGCAGTTTCTCGATCGTGCCGCCGAATTCGTGCTGAAGTGCGACGGCTTCCTTCTGATTTGCGCAGGAGACGTCCACGAGCACTTGCATTTTTCCTGGCCGCTCGACGACCGCCAGCGCCGGTCCAAAGCGGCGGAATAATTGTGCGCTTTGTTTTCGAATCCAATCGCGCGTCGCTCGCTTTCGCCAGATATACATCGGATCGCTTCAGTATATGGTCTCGCTGCGAACATGAGCGATCTCGGTTTCATCCATCATTTTATTCCCGCGCAAACAAGTCCACCGGACCGCGTGCTCCTGCTCCTCCACGGCACCGGCGGCAATGAAAACGACATGGTGCCGCTCGGCCGCGATCTCGATCCGGCGGCGGCGTTGCTCAGCTTGCGCGGCAACGTCTTGGAGAATGGCATGCCGCGGTTTTTCCGCCGTCTCTCCGAAGGAGTGTTCGATGAAGCGGATGTCGTGAGACGCGCGCATGAGCTGGCGGACTTCATCGCGATCGCAGCGAAGCAATATGAATTCGATCCGAAGCAACTAACCGCAGTCGGCTATTCGAATGGCGCGAACATCGCGGCGGCCGTTCTCTTGTTGTGGCCCGGAACGATTACGTCGGCGGTTTTGTTCCGCGCGATGGTGCCATTAATTCCGGCCGCCGAACCCAATCTTCAGGGCGCGCGCGTCCTGATTTGCTCGGGAAGGCGCGACCCGATTATTCCACTGGATAATGCCGAGCGCCTCGCGGCGATGCTGCGGAGCGCTGGCGCGGATGTGATCCTGCGAGCGGAGGAAGCGACCCATCAGTTGAACTTTGCCGAAATCGAGGCTGCGAAAAAATGGCTGCGCGACGAGTCGAGTGTAGGATAATCGCGCCATGTTGATTGTGATGAAAGCCGGCGCCGCGGAGCAGGAAGTCGCGGCCGTCGTGAAGGTAATCGAGCACCTCGGTTACCGGCCGCACGTCATGCCGGGCGCGACCCGAACGGCGATCGGCATTACCGGCAACCAGGGCGCGGTCGATCCGGCTCGCTTCGAAAACATGGCCGGCGTGGCGGAAGCGATCCGCGTCAGCAAGCCCTACAAATTGATCACGCTCGATCTGCGTCCGGACAAGACCGTCGTGAAGGTCGGCGACGCGACGATCGGGGGCGACGAGCTCGCGGTAATTGCGGGGCCGTGCGCGATCGAGAGTCGCGAACAGGCGTTTACCGTCGGGGAAACGGTGGCGCGGAGCGGCGCGCGTTTTTTCCGCGGTGGCGCTTTCAAGCCGCGTAGCTCACCCTACGAGTTTCCGGGGCTTGGCGAGGAGGGGCTCAAGATCATGGCCGAAGTGCGCGAGCAATTCGGATTGAAGATCGTCACCGAAGCGCTCGATGTAGTTGGAGTCGAGTTGGTGGAACAATACGGCGACATCATTCAAATCGGGGCGCGCAACATGCAGAATTTTTCGCTATTGCGCCGAGCCGGAAAATCGAAGTTGCCGGTCCTGCTCAAGCGCGGCATGGCTGCGACGCTCGACGAATGGCTCCTCGCAGCCGAGTACGTGATGTCCGAAGGAAATTATCAGGTAATTTTATGCGAGCGCGGCGTGCGGACATTCGCGCTGCACACCCGGAACACGCTCGATCTCGCCGCCGTGCCAGCCGTTCGACGGATCTCCCATTTGCCGGTGGTGATCGACGCGTCACATGCCGCCGGGAAAAATTACATGGTCGCGCCGCTCGCTCGCGCCGGAGTGGCCGCTGGCGCCGATGGCGTTCTCGTCGAAGTGCACAACGATCCGAAGACCGCGCTCTGCGACGCCGCGCAGGCGCTGACCCTCGACGAATATCAGGAGATGTTGCGCGAGCTCCGCGCGATTCGCGAAGTCATCGCGCATTAAGAAAATTTCGCAGCAACGCCATTCCTTCGCCGGTCAGAACCGATTCGGGATGGAACTGGACGCCTTGGATTGGAAATTCGCGGTGCCGTAATCCCATGATTTCCCCTTCGACCGTCTCGGCCGTCACCTCGAGTGAGCCTGGTAAGGTGTCGCGGTCCACGATCAACGAATGATAGCGGGTCGCTTCGAAGGGATTTGGAAGATGTTCGAAGACGCCGGTGCCGTCATGTTGAACCGGCGAAGTCTTTCCATGCATCAAGCGCGGCGCTGAAACGATTTCGCCGCCGAAAACGGCGCCCACACATTGATGGCCGAGACAAACGCCAAGAACCGGCGTCTTCGGTCCGAGTCGCCGAATTATTTCATTACTAACGCCAGCATCCTCCGGTCGGCCCGGCCCCGGCGAAATGCAGATCCGGTCCGGCGCGAGCGCTTCGGCTTCGGCGACGGCGATCTCGTCATTCCGTTTCACGATCACCTCGCACCCGAGCATGCCGAAATACTGGACGAGATTATAGGTAAACGAGTCGTAGTTATCGATGATCAGAATTCTGTTATTCATTGCTCGCGCGACTGATCGCATCGACCATCGCCATCGCCTTGTTCACCGTTTCCTGGTATTCGCTGGCTGGATCGGAATCGGCGACAATCCCGGCGCCGGCTTGCAAATAAGCGCGCCCGTTTTTCAACACGATGGAACGCAACGCGATGCAGCAATCCAGCGCGCCGTCGAATCCAAAATAACCGACAGCACCGGCGTAACAGCCACGCTTTTTGTTTTCCAGTTCGTTGATGATTTGCATCGCGCGAATCTTCGGCGCGCCGGAAACCGTTCCCGCGGGAAACGTCGCGCGCATGACGTCGAAGGCGGTCTTGTCTTTCCTCAAACGCGCGACGACGTGTGAGCCGATATGCATGACGTGGCTGTAGCGTTCGATCACCATTTGCTCCGTCACGCGCACACTGCCGACTTCGGCGACGCGGCCGAGATCGTTTCGCGCCAGATCGATTAACATGACATGCTCGGCGCGTTCCTTCGGGTCGGCCAGGAGCTCCGCCGCGTTGCGTTCGTCTTCTTCCGCGGTCTTGCCGCGGCGGCGAGTGCCGGCGATTGGGCGAACTTCAACGATGCCGTCCGTGACGCGGACGTGCAATTCGGGTGAGCTTCCCACGAGCGAGAAGGATTCGCCGAAGCGCAGACAAAACATGTAGGGCGACGGGTTCACCAAACGAAGGCAACG
>DASQPH010000071.1:0-10182 GCA_035644055.1 Chthoniobacterales bacterium | reverse complement strand
CCAGACGACGCCGGCGTCATCGATGATCTTGCGCAGGCGCTTCAGTTCTTTCTCCAGCAGCCGGCGCTTGTTTGCGAAGAGATGAACGAATCTCGAGCCGGCCTTCGCTTTGTCCGTGAAAGAAACTTTCTCGGGCAACGGTGCCAGCCATTTCCGATAACCGGAAGGCGCTCCCAGGGCGGCAACATCGGCGCCGGGTTTGATCCCAAGCTTTTGGGCCAACGGCGTTTTCGAGTAACCAGCCATTTCCTTTCCTAGGGTTTCCAGCACATAATGTCGCGCAAGTTCTGATGCGTTTCTCGTTCGCCATTGCCGTTTGCGCGATCGCGCTGCTGTCCGGTTGCCGCCGTCAAGGCAACGCCGTTTCCGGCACGATCGAAGTGGATGAAGTGCACGTGGCCTCGCGTTCTCCCGGCCGCGTCGAAAAGATTTTCGCATGGGAAGGGGACGCCTTGAAACCGGGCGATGTGATCGTGCAGCTCGAAGCTTCCGAAATGCAGGCGCGCCGCGCGCTTGCCGCGGCCCAGATCAACACCGCCGAGCACGATGTAGAGGCGCAGGCGGCGCAGTTGGAATTTTTGAAGGCGGACGCGCAACGCCAGCAGGATTTGCTCAAACGCAACACCGTTTCGCCGAGTGAAGCCGAACGCGCGGTGAGCGCGGCGAAAGCGCAGGAAAAAAGTCTCGCCGCCGCGACGGCCAGGGTCGCACAGGCGAGGGCCCAGCTCGCGGACATGGACGCACAAATCCAGGAAATGAAAATCGTGGCGCCGACGAATTCGATTCTCGAAGTATTGAGTGTGAAAGTCGGCGACGTCCTTCCGGCGAACCGGGAAGTAGCTACGCTGATTTTGCCGCAGCGGCTTTGGGTTCGCGTCTATGTGCCGGAAACGTGGCTCGGGTTGACCAAGCTAAACGACCAGGTGCGCGTTCGCGTCGATTCGTTTCCAGGCCGCGATTTTTCCGGCGTCGTCGAACAGATCAATCGCAAAGCCGAGTTCACGCCGCGAAACGTCCAGACCGTCGAAGACCGGATCAAACAGGTTTTCGGCGTGAAGGTTCGGCTGGAGAACAACCAGGACGCTCTTCGCGCCGGAATGTCAGCCGACATTTTTTTCCCGAACGTGAAATGAAGCCCGTTCTTTTTTGCTGTCATCCTGAGCGTAGCGAAGGAGCTCTGATCATTTCCTATTCCCAGCGCCACAAACCAAAAATGGTCAGAGATGTTTCGCTTCGCTCAACATGACAGAAGAAGCAGACACGATGATCGAATGCGAAGGGCTGACGAAGCGCTTCGGCAATTTCACCGCAGTCGATCACGTCAGTTTCTCAGTGTCGCGCGGCTCGATCTTCGGATTTCTGGGACCGAATGGTTCGGGCAAGTCGACCGTGATCCGGATGCTCTGCGGCATCCTCGAGCCGACCGAGGGCACGGCGCGCATCGGCGGCCACGATATCGCGCGCGAAAGCGAGGCCACGAAAGAAATGATCGGTTACATGTCGCAGAAATTTTCGCTCTACGACGAATTGACCGTGAACGAGAACCTCGTTTTTTCCGGCAAACTCTACAGTCTGCCCGACCGTGAATTGAAGCGGCGCCGCGACGATCTGATCGGGATCACCCATCTCGAGCCATATCTCGATCGCCGGGCCGCGCTTCTCTCCGGCGGTTGGCGGCAACGTCTCGCGATGGCGTGCGCGCTAATGCACAAACCGACCGTTCTATTCCTCGACGAACCAACGGCGGGCATTGATCCAGTCGCGCGCCGAGAGTTATGGGACCTGCTTTTCGAATTCGCGGGTCAGGGAATGACGCTCTTCGTCACCACGCATTACATGGACGAGGCGGAGCGCTGCTCGCATGTCGGCTACATTTACAACTCGAAGCTGATCGTCTGCGGTGAGCCCGACGATTTGAAACGAATGCCGGAGGTGAGTCCACCCGGAACGCGGCGCCTCGATGCCACCTGCGATCACGTCACCGTGGCGTTGCGCGCGATGCGCGAAGTGAAAGGAGTCCTGAATGCGACCGTGTTCGGTCAATCCATGCACCTGCTCGTCGACGAAACGGTTCGACGGCAGGAGATCGACGAGAAACTGCGCAGCGTCGGGATCGAGAGTCCCGAGATCCACGAGATCGGTCCGTCGCTCGAAGACGTTTTCGTTACCCTGACGGCGAAACATGCGGGCGAGAATCAACAGGAGAAAGCCGCGTGACGGTGAAAGCTCCAAGCTCCAAGCACCAAGCTCCAGAGAAATTCCAAATTCCAAACAGGTCAGAAAGCTGCTGCGGCGATTTGGAGCTTGATGTTTGGTGCTTCTCTGGAGCTTGGTGCTTGGAGCTTGGAGCTTCGCGTGCGAATGCACGCGTCGGCGCGACGCCATGAAACGCGCGCCGTTCCGCGGACTGAACGCGATCCTGTTCAAGGAATTCATCACGGTCCTCCGCGACCCGATGACGTTGTTCTTCATGCTTTTTCCGCCGCTCATCGAGATGATCGCGTTCGGTTACGCGCTCGATAATGACGTGAAGCACATGCCGATGGTGATCCTGAATGAGGATCGCACCGTCGAGAGCCGGCAGTTCCTCGATCGCTTCGTAAACACGGAAACGTTTCGCATCGTCGGTGAAGTTCAGAACGCCGACCAAATGGCGAGCGAGATTCGGAAGGGCCGTGCTTCCGTCGGCATGCAAATCCCGCCGCATTTCACGCGCGATCTTCGGGCCGGCCATCCGGCGCAGGTCCAGTTGCTCATTGACGGGTCGAGCTCGACAACCGCGTTACAGGCCTTGAACACCGCGCTCGGCGTCGCCCTCACCCAATCAGTCGAAATGATGATGGGGGAAACCGGCCGACGCACGGTCCCGGTCGAGATCCGCCCCCAGATGCTCTACAACCCGACGATGCGGAGCCCGAACTTTTATGTGCCGGGCGTGATCGGCGTTGTCCTCCAAATCGGGACCACCTTCGCGACCGCGATGGCGGTGGTGCGCGAACGCGAGCGCGGCACCCTCGAGCAACTGCTCGTTAGTCCGTTGAGCCGCTGGGGCCTGATGCTGGGCAAACTCGTTCCGTATCTTTGCATCGGCATGCTCATGGCAATGCTGCTCTTCAGCATCATGCGTTTTCTTTTTGCCGTTCCCATCGCCGGGAACGTGTTCGCCTTGTTGATTGCCACCTTCGTTTACTGTTTCGCCCTGCTCAGCATCGGCCTCTTCGTTGGAACGAAAGCGGAGAACCAGATGCAGGCGCTCCAGATGTCGATGATGTTCGTCCTGCCGAGCGTTTTCTTTTCCGGCTTCATTTTCCCGCGCGAAACCATGCCGTGGATTTTCTATGCGCTCGGCTCAATCCTGCCGACCACTTATTTCATTTCCCTCATCCGCGCCATCATTCTGCGCGGCGCAAACTTCTTCGAGTATTGGCAATCGCTCGCCGTCATGTCGGGGATGGCAGTCGCCCTTTTCTGCGTCTGTGCCCTCCGTTTTCGGAAAAAAATTGGGTGAAGGTTCGGCGCATTATTGGGAGCATCCTGCGAATCGGGCTCGCACTCGTAGTGATCATCGGATTGGTTTGGGTTTTCGAAATCAGAATGCCCGGACGCAATATTTCCACCGCGGCTGCGCTCAACCAGGATGAGGTAGCGCTACGCGCAGAACTCGTCACCGACGTGCAGAAGCTCGCGGGCGAAATCGGCGAGCGAAACATGAGCCGTTATCCGCAGCTTCTGGCGGCGTCCGAATTCATTGAATCATCACTCGCCGGCACGGGCCTCACGCCGCGCCGCGTTAGCTACGAGCTGCGCGGACGCGCGTGTCACAACATCGAAGTCGAGATTCGAGGAACGTCGCCGGAGGTCTTCGTGATCGGCGCGCACTACGATTCGGTTTTTGGCTGCCCGGGCGCGAATGATAACGGGAGCGGCGTTGCCGCCTTACTCGCGCTGGCGCGGCGATTCGCGGGGAAACCGGCCCGGCAGACGTTGCGCTTCGTCGCGTTCGTGAACGAGGAGCCGCCCTACTTTCAGTCGGAAGAGATGGGGAGTTTCGTTTATGCGAAGCGCTGCAAAGAGCGGAGCGATCGAATCGCGGGAATGATAAGCCTGGAGACGATCGGCTATTTTTCGGACGCGCCGGGATCGCAGAAATATCCGTCGCCCGGGCTCGGCTTCTTCTATCCGAGCAAAGGCAACTTCATCGGCTTTGCCGCGAACACCGGCTCGCGTTCGCTTTTGCGCGCGACCGTTGCTGCGTTTCGAAAAGCGGGCCGGGTTCCATGCGAAGGGGCCGCGCTTCCTGCTGCCATTCCGGGAATTGGCTGGTCGGACCAATGGTCTTTCTGGCAATGCGGTTATCCTGCGATCATGGTCACGGACACCGCGCCGTTCCGGTATCCGCATTACCACGAGCCGACCGATACGCCGGACAAACTGGACTACGATCGGTTTGCGCTCGTGGTGAGCGGGATGGAGAAGGTGATCGCCGAACTGGCGCTACAACAACACAATCAGCGTTAGAGGTGCTCGGACGAGCTTCGCGGCACCAACCAGTCGAGCGCGTGGTGGAAGTCGGCCAGTCCAGTGCCTTCTACTGGATCGTTGTGACCGGCGCTGGCGAGTGGAATGATTCGCTTTTCACCGGCGTAGGCGTCGACGACCAAACGCTGAAAGCGCGGCGCGACGATTTCATCATCGGCCGCGAGAAGAAAAATGGCGGGCACGTGACTGGCGCGCGCGTTCGCCACGCTGTCGAGTTCGGCCGGAACTTTGAACGCCATCGGACCGGCGAACAACCAGAGATTCCACCAGCCGAATTGCCTGAGGATGATCTGCCGCAAGGGCGGCGGATTATGCAAAATCAGGCCCGCGATTTTTCGGTGCGCGGCAATGTGAAGCGCAGTCGTTGCTCCGAGGCTGGCGCCGAAAACGATGATCGGATGGTTGCCGCCTACTTTTTGCAATTCATCAAATGCGGTCAGCGCCGCTGGTCCAAGTCGCGCGAGCCGCGCCGGTCCGGTGCTTCCGCCGAACCCTGGATAATTCATTCCCCAAATTTCAACCGCGCGCTCGTTCCACATTCCGGCTTCGGCTGCGACCCAGCGATCCGCGCGGTCGGCGTTGCCGTAAAAACGCAGAACGTAAACGTCAGCCTCACCGCGCTGATGCGCCGACGCCGAACGCGCTGTCCAAACTTCCAGTTGGCCACCCTGAAACGGAATCGCTTTTCGAACTGCTGACCCGGCGTCGATTCGGGCCGTCGTCGGAAAAAGAACCAGACGGTCTGGAAGTGGAGCGAGTGCGATCACTGTGACATACAAGACGGCCCAGATGACGAGCCGCAACTTTAACGCCGGCTTTACTTTCACGGAGGAGGATTCGGTTACCGAAACAACCGCTCGAGGACGTAGCCGATCAACGCCGTGGCCGGCAACGTGAAGAGCCAGGCCCAGACGATTCGTTCGACGACGCTCCATTTCACGCCGCTGAAACGTTTCATCGCGCCGACGCCCATGATCGAAGTCGAAATCACGTGGGTGGTGGAGAGCGGGATACCGTAATTGCTCGCGACTTGAATGATGACGGCCGCACTGGTCTCGGCGGCGAACCCGTGGACGGGCTGAAGCTTGACCATTTTGTGGCCGAGCGTGCGAATGATTCGCCAGCCGCCAGCCGCGGTGCCGGCCGCCATGGTCGCGGCACAAAGGACGACGACCCATTTCGCGACGAAGAAATCCGGAGTGTTCAGGAACTGCAACATCGGCGGCAGATCGTTGAAGACCCCGTCCTTGGTCCCGGTAAACAGCGCGAGCGCGATGATGCCCATGGTTTTCTGCGCGTCGTTTGTCCCGTGGCTGTGCGCCATCCAGGCGGCGCTCACCAATTGCAGTTTGCCGAAGATGGAATGGACGAAATGCGGCGTGAACGAACGCAGAATAATAAAAAGCAGACCCATCAAAATTGCGCCGAGCAAGAAACCGATCACCGGCGAGGTGAACATCGGGACGATGACTTTCGGGGTGAGGCCGCTGCTCCATTTCAAAACCGACCAATCGCCGTGCGCCGTCGCGAGGGCGGCGCCGCACAACCCGCCGATGAGCGCGTGGCTGGAACTGGACGGCAACCCGAGCCACCACGTGAGCAAGTTCCAGATGATCGCGCCGAGAAGCGCGCACAGGACCGTTTTCATATCGACCACTTTGGTATCGACGATGCCTTTGCCGATGGTCGAGGCAACGGCGGTCCCCATCAGCGCGCCGGTGAGATTAAAAAATGCCGCCATCGCAATCGCCTGCCGCGGCGTCAGGACTTTCGTCGATACCACGGTCGCGATTGCGTTCGCGGCATCGTGAAAGCCGTTGATGTATTCGAACGCGATGGCCGCGAGCACCACGATGATGAACAGGATCATGCGGCCAGCGTTTGGTTGCGGATCAGGAGTGCTTCAGGACCACCTGCAGAATGACGTTGCCGGCGTCGCGGCAGCGGTCGATGACTTTTTCCAGGAGCTCGTAGAGATCGCGTAGGAAAATGATCTGCTTCGTGTCGTAATCGCCGTGGTAAAGATCGTGGAGCAATTCCAGCTCCAGCTTGTCCGCATCGCCTTCGATGGTTTGCAGTCCCGCGTTCATCTCGCGGGCGCGCGCGATGTTGGTGCCTTTCCGCAATTCCTTCACCATCGCGAGAACGGTTTCCGCGGCCTGATCGAGCAGGTCCAGATGTTTCTTGAAACTGCGTCCGTGCAGGTCAGCGGGAAAAATCAGGATCCGCTCGCCGATTTTCTCGACGGTCTTGGGAATTTTGTAGAGCGCCGCGGCGAGCGCCTGGATGTCTTCGCGCTCGAGCGGAGTAATGAAGGTTTTGCAAAGTTGCTCGGTTAATTCCTGCGTGATCCGCTTGTCTTCCCGCCGGCTGGCGACGAATTCCTCGAGGCTTTGTGGCGGCTCGTGGTGTTCGAGTTTTGCGAGCAGGGCCACGAGATGGTGAACACTGCTGTCCGCCTGCTGCGCGCTCGCTTCGAGGAGATCGAAGAATTTTTCGTCGTGGCCAAAGAATCTGCGGATCGAGAACATAAGACGCTGCTCGTTATAACAGCGTGCCGCGAAGAATGAACAGCGCCACGTTGAAATAAATTACCAGTCCCGTCACATCCACGAGCGTGGCCACGAAAGGCGCCGACGACGTGGCTGGGTCGAGCCGGCAACGGCGGAGGAGAAACGGAAGCATGGCGCCGCTGATCGTCCCCCATAACACCACTCCCACGAGCGCCACCCCAACCGTAAAGGCGACCAGCCAATGGTATTTCCCGTAGTCGAAAATGTGCAGGTATTGCCAGAGCGAGATCCGGAAAAAGCCGATCGTCCCAAGGATAAGGCCGAGCGACAATCCCGAGAGGAGTTCCTTTCGGACGACCCGAAACCAATCGCGCAAGCGCAGCTCGCCCAGAGCCATGGCGCGGATGACGAGCGTAGTCGCCTGCGAGCCGGAATTGCCGCCGCTGGAAATGATCAACGGCAGGAACATCGCAAGGATCGCCGCTTTCTCGATCTCGCCGTTGTAGCCCTGCATCGCCGTCGCGGTCAGCATTTCGCCAAGAAAGAGAATGATCAGCCAGGTCGCGCGTTTCTTGACCATGCGGAGCAGTGGAATGGTCGTGTAGGGCTCGTCGAGAGCTTCCATACCGCCGAGTTTCTGGATGTCCTCGGTCGCTTCTTCTTCGGCCACGTCGAGCATGTCGTCGCTGGTCACGATGCCGACGAGCACTTCATTGGAATCCACGACCGGTAGCGCGACGCGATCGTATTTTCGGAAGGCGTTCAGCGCTTCTTCCTGGCTGTCGTTCACCTTCAGCGCCACAAAAGTGCGGTCGCGAAAGTCACTGACTTTCGCTTCGAATGGCCGGAGGAGAAATTCCCGCATCCGCAGGTCGTCAATCAGCTTGCCGCGGTCGTCGACGACGTAGATCACGTTCAGCGTCTCGCTGTCCCGGCCGAATTCGCGGACGTGATCGAGCACTTCCTTGACCGTCCAATCGTCATGCACGGCAACAAAGTCCGGCGTCATCAAACGCCCGATGCTGCCTTCCGGATAACCGAGGAGAGCCTGGGCGATGCGGCGTTCTTCCGGCGTGAGCTGCTTGATCAGCTGCCGGGCCGCGGCGCTCGGCATCTCCTCGAGGAGCGCCGTGCGATCGTCCGGCGTCATTTCGTTCAGGATCGCGACCACCTGTTCGTGCGCCATCGCGCGGAGCAGCTGTTGTTGCGCGTCGGGTTCCAGATACTCGAACACGTCGGCGGCCAGCGGGGTTGGCAGCAGTCGGAAGATGATGACCTGCTCGTCCTCGGGCAGATCCAGGATCACTTCCGCCACGTCGGCCGGCGGCATTTCGCGAAACAATTCGCGGAGCGCCCCGAAATTGCGCTCCGCAATCAGGTCCCGAATTTCCGGCAGGAGAATTTTTCCGACCATAAAGAGTGAGCAATTGAACCCTGAGACCGCGTGACGCCGCCGAGCTTTGTAACATTCGGATTTGCGAAGCGCAATGCGCTCTCTCCGCTTGGAATTTCGTCGATCCGCGCCAATATGAACCGGATGACGGCGACAGCAGCAGGCCCCATGATTCGGCGCGAAATCGGTGCGGACGGAATCTGCATTCTGACCTTCGACCGGCCGGAATCGGGCGCGAACATTTTCGACGCGGCGACGATGGATAACCTGCGCGAACACGTCGACGCGATCGAGAAGGATGCGTCGATCAAAGGCGTGATTGTGACCTCGGCGAAGAAGTCGATCTTCATCGCAGGCGCGGATTTGAAGACGCTGCTAAAGCAGGCCCAGACCGGTGAAATGCGCGGCTTCATCGCGGCGGGCCAGAAAGTTTTCAACCGGCTCGCGGCGTTGAAAGTGCCGACAGTCGCGGCAATTCACGGAGCGTGCGCCGGCGGCGGATACGAAATCACTCTGGCGTGCGATTATCGCGTCGCGTCCGATGATCCGGCGACGAAGATCGGTTTGCCGGAGACGACGCTGGGCCTCGTGCCGGCGTGGGGTGGGGCAACCCGGTTGCCTCGACTGGTCGGCGCGGCGAACGCGGCTGAAGTGATTCTGAAAGGCAACCTTCACAGCGGCGCCGATGCCTTGACGCTCGGACTGGTGGATCAGGTGGTTCCGAAAGAACAGCTTCTCGACGCTGCGCGAAAAAAATTGGCGGAAGGAAAACGGAAGCCGTCGACGCCCGCGGCTTCGCCGGAGCTCAGCCCTCCAAAGCCTGGCGCCAATGCCGCGCCGGGTCGCGCCTTCGAAATCATCAGAGGCGCTGGAGGTTCATCCATCGAAGAGTCGCTCGCCATGGAAGTCGATGCGATCAGCGAGCTCGGTGCAACGGAAGCAACTCAAAACCTGATCAGGAATTTTTTCCTGGCCGACAAATACCGGAAGGGTTCGTCGAAAGCGGCGCCGGAAAAAGTGATGCACGCCGCGGTGATCGGCGCGGGCGTGATGGGATCCGGCATCGCGCAATGGCTCAGCTCGCGCGGCGTTTCCGTTATTCTGCGCGATGTCAATTCGGCGGCGATCGATCGCGGCCTGGCGAATATCGATAAGACTTACGGCGATGCGGTGAAGCGCGGGCTGATGAACGAAACGAGAGCGAAGGAAGGCCGCGCCCGGATTGTAGCCTCCACGCAACCGGTTCCGTTGCGCGACGTTCAAATCGTTATCGAGGCGGCGTCAGAGAAATTGGAAATCAAAAAGAAGATTTTCGAGGAACTCGCGGCGAACACTCCGGAGACCGCGATCCTCGCCACGAACACGTCGGCGTTGCCGATTAATGACCTGGCGCAGAGCACGGCGATGCCCGCGCGCGTCGTCGGTCTGCATTTCTTTAATCCAGTCAGCCGAATGAAACTCATCGAAGTCGTCGTCGGCCGCGACACGGTTGAGGTAACGCGTGAACGCGCCCTGGGCTTTGCGCGGCAGATCGGAAAGGTGCCGGTGCTCGTTCAGGATTCGCCGGGATTTCTCGTGAACCGCGTTCTGTTCCCGTACCTTTTGGACGCGGCGGAAATGTTTCGGAACGGGGTCAGCGCGGAGGAGATCGATGGCGCGTTGCTGGAGTGGGGAATGCCGATGGGACCGCTGCGGTTGATCGACGAAATCGGGATCGACATTACCGTCGATATCGCG
>DASQPH010000070.1:0-13048 GCA_035644055.1 Chthoniobacterales bacterium | reverse complement strand
CGGGATCGGACAGATCGAATTCGACGTGGCCGCAAATCGTATCGTCGACTACGACCTTCTCGCGCTCGAACCGAAAACGGACTGAACCTTCATCGTCGTAAACGCGACCCGCCGCGCGCAGCTTCTCCAGATAGGCGCGATAGATTTCCTCGCGCTCGCTTTGGAAATAGGGCCCGAAATTTCCACCGGCGTGAGGGCCTTCGTCCCAATCCAGGCCGAGCCAGCGCAGCCCGTCGTAAATCGCCTGCGCGGCAACTTCGGTGTTCCGGGACCGGTCTGTGTCCTCGACGCGCAGGACGAACGTGCCGCCGGTGTGCTTGGCATGAAGCCAGTTGAAAAGCGCGGTGCGCGCGCCACCGATATGGAGATAACCGGTGGGCGATGGCGCAAATCGGACGCGAATGGGCGAGCTCATGAAACGTTCACTCTATCACTCCACAAAGAGTTTTCCGGCGCGACGGCGGGCGTGCCGATCGCGCGGCAAATTCGTTTTCGCGGATGCGGCGTTCCGGTCGAGCAAGGCGCGGACGCGCTCGATGGCCTCGAAGTCCAAATCGCCAATGCCGCGAGATTGCAGCCAGCGGTGGATCGTGCGGCGTTGCAAGGCGCGCGGTTGCATCCGCAGTTCGCTCACCGGCAATTCGCGGCTTTTCGTGGAACGAGAATCGACGAGCGATTCCGCCCACTCAGCTTCGTCGGCGCAAATCATCGCCGCTCGCCAAAGCGCGCCGGAAATTTTCCGGCCAAGCTGTTTTTCGATGTAGGGAATGATGCGGCGCCGGATTCGATTCCGAAGCGGCGCGAGGGTTTCATTCGTCGCGTCGTCGCGAAATTTCAGGCGATGGGTCTTCAAATACGCGTCAATCTCGCTTCTGGAGGTGCCGAGCAGCGGGCGGACGATGGTGAGCTCTACGCCATCGGCTTTTCGCCTGGCGACTTGCCTGATACCGCCGAGGCCGGTCGGTCCCGCGCCACGAAACAGATTAAGCAGAAACGTCTCGACGAGATCGTCAGCATGGTGGCCGAGGAAGATGGTGCGACAACGGCGGCGACGCGCGATGCGCGCGAAGAATTCGTAGCGCGCGTTTCGTCCGGCAGTTTCGATCGATTGCCTTGATCGCCGAGCCAGCGCGGCGACGTCCGTCTGCGCGATCTCGCATTGCAGGTTCAGCTTTGTTGCGAGCGCCTTGACGAATTTCGCGTCAGCGTTGCTCGATCGTCCGCGCAATCGATGATCGAGATGGCAAACGATCAGGCGCTGGTAGCCCAGACTCGTCAGGCCATGTAACAGCGCAACGGAATCGCGACCACCGGAGACGCCGATCAGGTAGCAGCGTGTGGGCGGGAATTTGGCGATCAGTTCGGTTGGCAGCGAAAGCTCCACGACCTGAGGAGACATCAAGGAGCGGCGGTTTACAAACCGCCGTTTAATCAGATCAGCGGTTCATACTGACCCTCCCATTGGAAGATTTGACAATGAATGAACGTTCATTCATCGTTGCGCTCATGCCGCAACTTCCTTCAGAGCCCGCACTTGACCGGCGCTCCCAAATTCTCGACGCAGCCATCGTTTGCTTCGCCAAATGCGGCTTTCATCAAACCAGCATGCACGATGTTAGTGCCGAGGCCGGAATCAGCGTCGGGCTAATCTACCGCTATTTCGCCAACAAAGAGGCGGTCATCGCCGCGATGGCCGAGAGGCACAAGAGCGAGATCCAGGAACTGCTCGAGCGCGCGAAACAGGCGCCGACGTTGTTCGAATCGCTTGAGATTCTTTTCACCGCCCACTGCTGCGAGAATTCGCCGAAGGTCCTTTCCGCATTCGTGGTCGATCTTTATGCGGAGGCCTCGCGCAATCCGCAGATCGCCGACCTGGTGCGCGACGTTTTAGACACGGCGATGGAAGGCGTCACGGATTTGATCGCGCGTTCGCCGGAAGCCAAGGCCGGCGAAGCTCACGGATTGAAAGCGCACGAGCTTGCAGAACTGATTTTCGCCGTCGCGCGAGGCATGTTAATGTTCGACGTTCTTCAGCCGCAGGAGATGACGGCGGCAGAACGCCGCACCCGCCAACTGGCAGTCACACGCCGGCTCTGGCAATTGCTCTTCAAAACCGAAAGTGAACCCGCTTATGCATGACGTGGCCAGACCCGTGAAAGAAAGAAACGTGAAACGCCGCTTCGCCAATTTCTTCGGCCGCCATCCGATACTTTTCGGCGTCGTTGGATTGTTCCTGATTTTACTCCTCCTCGTCGCGATCAAGGCTCTGCAAATCCGGAAGATGATGGCAACGCCGATGGTGATGCCGCCGACGACCGTTTCCAGTGTGCAGGTAAAACAGGAAGATTGGCCGCCTGTTTTCTCGTCGATCGGGACGGTCTCAGCCGTGCAGGGAGCGACCGTTTCCGCGGAATTGGCCGGCACGGTGGCGGAAATCAAATTCGAAAACGGCGGGCTCGCGAAAAAGGGCGACGTGCTGATGCGACTCGACGCTTCGTCGGAAGAAGCGCAAATGAAGAGCGCGGAAGCCGATCTGGAGCTGGCACGTTCGGATTTGGCCCGGGCCCGCGACCTGGCGCAACGCAATGTCGTTTCGAAAGCGGAACTCGACGCAGCCGAATCGAAGTTCAAACAAAAAGAAGGTGTCGTGAACAACATGCGATCGATGATCGCGAAGAAGGAAGTGCTGGCGCCGTTCGACGGGCAGCTCGGGATTCGCCAGGTCAACGTCGGCCAGATGATCACCGCCGGTCAGCAGGTGGTGTCGCTCCAGGCGCTCGACCCGCTTTACGTCGACTTCGCGCTGCCGCAGCAAGATTTGCCGAAACTGTCGGCCGGTCTTGAAGTGCGCGTCCACACGGATGTCGTGGCCGGAAGCGAATTCCCGGGAAAATTGACCGCGCTCAATTCCGCGGTCGATCCGGTGACGCGCAACGTCACGTTGCAGGCCACGATTGAAAATAAGGACCACGCTCTGCGGCCGGGAATGTTCGCAAAGATCGATGTTCTGCTGCCGGACAAACAGAAGACTTTGGTCGTGCCGGGCACCGCGATCTCCTATGCCCCCTACGGCGATTCGGTTTTCGTGATCGAGAAAAAAAAGGATGAGAAAACGGGCAAAGAATCGCAGGTCTTGCGGCAGCAATTTGTGCGCATCGGAGAGGCGCGGGGCGATTTCGTTTCGATCACGAAAGGACTTGAAGACGGCCAGCAGATCGTAAGTACCGGAGTGTTTAAATTGCGCAACGGGATCCCGGTCGTCATTAACAACGATCTCGCACCAAAACCGCAGCTGAACCCCAAACCGGCAGATACCTAGGGGAAATGACGAAGCACGAATGACGAATGACGAAACAATGTTCGAAGCACGAATGACTAAAGGGAACATGAAACGTCGTCTCGTGGCCGGATCTGCATTCGGTCATTCGGGCTTCCTTCGTCATTCGTCATTCGTCATTCGTCATTTTTGCCCATGAAATCCTTTACCGACCTCTTCATTCGCCGGCCGGTCCTGGCGCTGGTCGTCAGCTTCGTGATTCTGATCGCCGGCTCGAAGGCGTTGCTGCCGATTCTGTTTCCGAATCTGCAAGGACTCGGCGGATTAGTCGTTAGGCAATATCCGCGGAGTGACATTGCGTCGATCACGGTCACGACGGTTTACGTGGGCGCGGATGCGGAGCTCGTGCAGGGGTTCATTACCACGCCGCTCGAGCGCGCGATCGCGGCCGCGGACGGGATCGATTATCTCCAATCATCCAGCTCGCAGAGTGTTTCCACGATCACCGCGCGGTTGAAACTGAACTACGACGGCAACAAGGCGCTGGCGGACATCAGCACGCGCGTCGACGCGATCCGCAACAATCTGCCGCCCGAATCGCAGATCCCGATCATTGCATTGAATGCGGCGGATTCGCAATTTGCGGCCTGCTATCTCAGCTTTACGTCGACGATTCTGCAGCCGAATGAAGTCACCGATTATCTGGTGCGGCTGGTCCAGCCGCGTCTGACCGCGATCGCCGGGGTGCAGAAAGCAGACATTCTCGGCGGCCGCACCTTTGCCATGCGCATTTGGATGAAACCGGACCGCATGGCGGCACTCAACATTAGCCCGACGGATGTCCGGACTGCGCTCTCGAAGAACAATTACCTCGCCGCCGTCGGGAGCACGAAAGGCTCTCTCCTCCAGGTAAACCTGACGGCCAATACCGATCTGCACACCGCTGACGACTTCAAGAAGCTGGTCGTGAAGCAGAGCAATGGAACACTCGTTAGGCTGGGCGATATCGCCGACGTCGTGCTGGGCGCGGAGGACTACAACACCGAGGTGCGTTTCTCGCAGCAGGACGCCGTCTTCATGGGCGTGTGGGTGTTGCCGAACGCAAACTCAATCGATGTCATCCGGCGTGTCCGCACGGAGATGGACCAGATCCAAAAGGAGCTGCCCACCGGGATGACCGGGATGATCGCCTACGATTCGACGGCCTACATCAACGACGCCATCCACGAAGTGGTGAAGACGCTGATCGACACGCTGCTCATCGTGATGATCGTTATCTTCCTCTTTCTCGGGTCAGTCCGCTCAGTAATGGTGCCGATTGTTGCGATTCCCATTTCGCTGATTGGCGCGCTGTTCCTGATGCAGGTGTTCGGGTTCAGCCTGAATCTGCTGACGCTGCTCGCGATCGTTCTCTCGGTCGGTCTCGTCGTCGATGACGCGATCGTTGTCGTTGAAAACGTTGAACGCCACATGCGGGAGGGCATGTCGCGAATGAACGCTGCCTTGAAAGGGGCTCGCGAACTGATCGGCCCCATTATCGCGATGACCATCACGCTCGCGGCCGTCTACACGCCGATCGCCCTTCAGGGCGGATTGACCGGTGCGCTCTTCCGGGAATTCGCGCTCACGCTCGCCGGCGCGGTCACCATCTCCGGCATCGTGGCGTTGACGCTTTCACCAATGATGTCCGCATATTTGCTGCGGGCCGGCCATGCGGACAAAGGGTTCGCCGGGGTGGTGAACCGCGCCTTCGATCGCTTCCGCGATTGGTATGGTGCCAGACTTGATCGGACTCTCAATGCGCGACCCATGGTTTATACCGTCTGGATCGGTCTCTCGCTTTTCGCGGTTCTTTTTTACCTGCAATCGTCGAAGGAACAGGCGCCGGTCGAAGACCAGGGTGTTATCTTCGGTATCGTCACCGCGCCGGCCAACGCGACGATCGACGACACGATTCGCTATGCGGATGCCGCGGGGCGCGCGTTCCATAGCATTCCAGATGCGAATTTTAGTTTCCAAATCACGAGCCCGAGCGGCGGCTTTGGCGGCATCGTGCTAAAACCGTGGGGCATCCGCAAGACACCGACCACGGCATACATCCCGGTGATGCAGCAGAAACTTGGCGCGATTCCCGGGATTCAAATGTTCCCGGTCATGCCTCCGCCTTTACCCGGCGGCGAGACCATGCCGGTCAGTTTCGTGATTGCTTCCACAGCTGATCAAAACCGCATTCTCGAGCTGGCGAAAGATCTGCAGATGAAAGCCATGCAAGCCGGCATGTTCCGCTTTGCCGACCTCGACACGAAGATCGATCAACCGCAGTCGCAGATTGTTTTCGATCACGACAAAGTCAGGTCGATGGGGCTCGATCTGTCACAAGTCGGCGCCGATCTGGCTGCGGCGATCGGCGGCAATTACGTCAACTGGTTCAACATCGCCGGCCGCAGCTACAAGGTTATTCCGCAGATCAAACGGGTCGATCGCCTCAATCCCGAACAGCTCGAGAACATCTATGTCACCGGACCGGACAAGAAGCTCATTCCGCTCAACACGGTCGCGCACATCGAACGGAGGACTATCGCACGGTCACTCAACCGGATGCAGCAGTTGAACGCAGTCACACTCAGCGGCGTGCCCACGCGCTCCCTCGACACGGTGCTTAAGTTTCTCGAGACGGAAGCCGAGAAAACTCTCCCGAAAGGCTACGTGGTGGATTATACCGGCGAGTCGCGCCAGCTGCGGACTGAAGGCAACAAATTCCTGCCCTCATTCTTGCTCGCCGTCGTTCTGATCTTTTTGGTCCTGGCCGCACAGTTCAACAGCTTCCGCGATCCGTTCATCATTCTGCTCGGCTCGGTGCCGCTGGCGATGTTTGGCGCGCTCTTGTTCACGTTTCTCAAAATGCCATTCGGCCAGTTCTGGACGGACCCATTTACGACGACGTTGAACATCTATTCGCAGGTTGGATTGGTGACGCTGGTCGGATTGGTCGCGAAGAACGGCATCCTGATTGTGGAGTTTGCGAACAAACTCCAGATCGGCGGCCTATCGAAGCTGGATGCGATCAAGGAAGCGGCCCGTATTCGGTTACGGCCGGTCATGATGACGACGGTAGCAACCGTTGCCGGTCACTTTCCGCTGACGCTCGTGACCGGCGCCGGCGCGGCCGCGCGAAATTCGATCGGTCTGGTCCTCGTCGGCGGAATGACGATCGGGACGATCTTCACGCTCTTCATTGTTCCGTCGCTTTACATGTTGATCGCGAAGGAACACCACGAAGGCCGCGAGGAAGAAGTGGACGCCGAAGCAGAAACCGAAGAGGCGCCTGAATCTTCCGATGCTCGCGAGTTACCCGAACCCTCGCTCGCCCAAGAAGGCGATCTCGATTGGCGACCCGCGTAATCGACGACGCGATCGTGCCGATAGGTGGATCGAGCGCTCCGTCGCTCGATTTCTGTGACGCCTTATGTGTCGCGCGCGGAGTGCTCGATCCGCCACAGCCAATCGTCCGCTGTCGTGCAGAGTCCAGCGGCAACCGGATTCTGTCTGATATAATTGATCTTCGCCGCCAATTGCTCCCCGCGTTCGTCGTCGCGAAGACGATGATCAAAGTATCCCGTTTGCCACACCAGTCCATGTTTGTGGGAGTTGAAATGCTTCCAGTCACCGATGACTCGACTCATCGATTTATCACGATCGAACGATAACAGTGCGTGAATATGATCGGACATGAACATGAAGACCGTTGTGTACCAACGCTGGCGGCGGTGGTAGAATTCTGCCGACTCCATCAACGCCTTCGCTAATGTCGGAGTTGTGAGTAGCTCCTGTTCCTTCGTGCGATCTAACGCTATGCGGATGTGAAACAGGGCATCCGGCCCTACCCAAGCGGGCACATCATGATAGAGCTTCGAGGGGAACCAACGAGGCACGTTCCAACATAGGTGGATCGTGCGCTCCGTCGCGCGATTTTTGAAGCGAGGCACTCAGCTCAGCCCTTCGATTTTGCAGCTGCGGTCTCTCAGCCATCGAGCGGCGGAGCGCTCGATCCACCTAGCGTCGTTTTTCGACTTCTGTCGTCACAATCGGCACGGCGTGCTCGCTCGGTTTGACGCGGCGACCGGAACGGTTCGCGTAGACCTGGGTGAACTCAGCGCCAAAGAGCAGGATCTGCGACGAATAATAAATCCAGAGCAACAAAGTGATCAGTGAGCTGGCCGCGCCATAGGCCGATGCCGCGGCGCCGCTCCCGAGATAAAGGCCCAGGGCCCATTTTCCAATCCCGAAAAAGATCGCGGTCATGACGGCGCCGATCCAAACGTCGCGCCATTGGATTTCGGCGTCGGGCAGGAATTTGAAAATCATCGCGAAGAGAACCGTGACGACCGCAAAATCGAAAAGCAGATAGACGGAAATCGCAATGGTCAGGCCGCCGGGAAGCGCGTGTTGAACGTATTGACTGAAACCTTTCAGCAGCGCTTCGATTGTGAGCGACACGAGGAGAAGAAAGAAAACGCCGCCGAGCATCGCGAAGGAAACGAACCGCGCGCGAATGAATGAGATGATGCCCTCCCCCGGTTTCGCTTTCACGCCCCAGATCGTGTTGAGCGCATCCTGCAATTGGCCGAACACACCGCTCGCACCGAAGAGAGCCAGCCCGATACCGATTGCAGTTGCCATGGTGCTCTTGTCCGGCTTGGACGCGTCTTTCGCGATGTCGGTCACCACCTGCACCGCGCTCCGATCGAGGAAATAACCCATTTGCTCGGTGACGCGGCTCCAGGCGCCGGAAGGATCGTCGCGAAAGAGCAGGCCGATGATCGCGAGCAACAACAACACGAGGGGCGCGAGGGAGAACACCGTGTAATAGGCGAGCGCGGCGCCGAGCTGTGGCGCTTTGTCATCCAGCCATTCCATCGCGGTCTGCTTGAGGAGGCTGAATCCGTTTCCGAAAAATGATGGGCGCTTGGCCATTCAAAAAACAATCGCGGCACGCTGGTGGATCGCGCGCTCCGCGCGCGATTTCGATGTCCTATCTCAAATCGAGCGGCGGAGCGCTCGATCCACCTCGCGGTCCTGAAGATTCGCGGCGCGGCGAAAAATGAACGCGCGAAAAATCAGACCGCTTGAGGCGCGGCCATGGCTTCCCATTCCGCGGTGAGCCGCTCCAAATCCGCGCTCACGGCCTGCAGTTCACGATTCAATTGCATTGCCGCGCCGCCAGGCTCGTAGGTCTCGGGCTTTTCCAATTCTTCGGTCAGCTCCTTTTGCCGGCCTTCCAGTTTCAGGATCTGCATTTCGAGATCGCGAACTTTCTTTTCGTGGTCGCGTTTCAGTTTGGCTTCGGCCTTTCGTTGTTCGCGCGTCTCCCGAATCCCCGTTTTGGAGCCGGGATCGCTGATCCCGGCCGGAGGCGACCTCTTATCACGGCCAGGATCACCGATCCCGGCTACAACGCCAGCCCGCGCCGACGTGGCGCGAGATTTATCGAGGTAATAATCGTAGTCACCAGCGTAGGGCGTGAGTTTTCCGGCGTTGATGTGCAACACCGTCTTCGCGATGGCGCGAATGAAGTAAACGTCGTGGCTGATGAAAATCAGGGTGCCCTCGTACTGGGCGAGCGCGCCGACGAGTGCGTTGATGCTGCCGACGTCGAGATGCGTCGTGGGCTCGTCCATCAAGAGCAGATTCGGCGGATCGAGGAGCAGCCGAACGAGCGCAAGCCGGGTCTTCTCACCGCCGCTCAAAACGGAAGTCGGTTTGAAAACATCGTCGCCGCGAAAAAGAAACGAGCCAAGAACCGTGCGCGCAACTTGTTCGGGAACCGGGTTCGCCATGTCGCGCGCCGTCTCGAGAACCGTCATCGTCGGATCGAGCATATCGACTCGATACTGCGAGAAGTAACCGACCTTCACGTTGTGACCGAGCTCGCGCGCGCCGCTTTGCACGGGCAAAACTCCGGCTAGCAACTTCATTAGCGTCGATTTCCCCGCGCCGTTCGGACCCACGAGCACCGTGCGCTGTCCCCTCTCCGCTTCGAAATTGAGACCGCGATAAACCAGAAGATCGCCGTAAGCGTGATCCACTTCTTTTAACGTGATCACACGATGGCCGCTGCGCGGCGGCTGGGGAAAACGGAAGTGCACGGTTTTCTCGCGAGCGACCGGCGCCTCGATTTTTTCCATCCGCTCGATCTGCTTCAGTTTGCTTTGCGCTTGCGACGCTTTGCTGGCCTTGGCGCGAAAGCGGTCGGCGAAAAGCTGGAGGGATGCGATCTCCTTTTGCTGGTTCTTGTAAGCCGCGAGCTGCTGTTCTTCGCGGGCCGCCTTCTGTTCGACGTAACTGTCCCAGTTCCCCCGATAACGATTCAATCGCCGATGCGCGATCTCGACGATCGAGCCGACGAGCTGGTTCAGGAATTCACGGTCGTGCGAGATCATCAGGATCGCGCCGGGATAATTCTTCAAGTATTCCTGGAACCAGACGAGCGATTCCAAATCGAGATGGTTCGTCGGCTCGTCGAGGAGAAGAAGCTCCGGCTCCTGGACGAGCAGGCGCGCCAGATGCGCGCGCATCACCCAGCCGCCGCTGAGCGTTTTTGTCGAACGTTCGAAATCCGATTCGCGAAAAGCGAGTCCCGCAAGGATGCGCTTCGCCTTCGGCTCGATCTCCCAATCCATCTCGGTCGCGCCGGGATCATGCGCCCTTCGCCCGCAGGCCAATTCCAAAACGGTTTCATCCTTTGCCGGTGCATGTTCCTGGGGAAGAAATCCAACCGTCGCCGATTTCTCGAGCGAAATTCTTCCTTCGTCCGGCAGTGCGTCGCCGAGAATGAGTGAGAAGAGCGTCGATTTCCCGGCGCCGTTTGGACCGACGAGTCCAATGCGATCGCCGCGGTTTACCTGGAGCGACGCCTCTTCAAACAGCGTGCGGCCGCCAAAGGCCTTGGTGACTTGGGAAATCGTGAGCATGCGAGCGGCGGCGAATCTCGCGAATCGCCGCGCCAGCGCAACCGATGCTCCGGTTTACTGATATCGCAGCGCGACCATCGGATCGACCCGCATCGCGCGCACCGACGGGATGTAACTCGCCAGCATCGCGACCACGAGCAGCACGAAGGAGATCGTAATGAAGGTCAGTGGATCGGTTGCACTAATGCCGAAAAGCAGCGTCGCCATCACGCGCGTAAGGATGAAAGCCACTGCCAGCCCGATGACCAAACCGAGGCCGACCAGTTTCAGCCCTTGTTTGATCGTCATCTTGAGGACGTCGCTTCGTTGCGCGCCCAGCGCCATCCGGATTCCGATCTCGCGCGTTTGCTGCGCGACCGAATAACTCATCACCCCGTAAATGCCGACTGCCGCGAGAACCAATGCGACCGCGGAGAAAATTGCGAGCAGGAGCATGCTGAATCGCTGTCGCGCCACCGCGCCCGCGACGATGTGCTCCATTGAATCGATGTTCGCGACCGTCTGATCCTTATCGACCGCCCAGATCGCGTTGCGGACCGACGACGCGAGACTCAATGGATCGACCGCCGTCCGCACGATCAACGCGTTCGGCATCAGGCTCCGGAGTTGCCGATATGCGAAATACATCTGCATTTTCGGCTCTGCGATGAAGTCGTTTTGGCGGACGTCTTTGACCACGCCAATGACGGTTCGCCACGGAGCATCAGATGTGGTCGAGCCGTTTCTGATCCGCTTGCCGATCGGATCGGCGTTCGGCCAATAATGTCGGGCGGTTTTCTCGCTCACCACCACCGCCAGAGTCGTGTCCAGCGTATCCTGGTCGTTGAAATCGCGTCCACCCACGAGCGGAATTCCCATCGTGCTGAAGTAGCCGGGCCCGATGGCGCGAAAGATCACGTCGGGCCGCTGGTCCGGCGGCGGATCGGGAATTCCCTCCGCGCCGATCGGCATCGAGTCGCCGTTGTAGGTGAACGGTAAATTGCCAGCGACTGCGACCGAGCGCACTCCGGGCAGCGCCTGGATGCGCCGCACGACTTCGTCGAAGAACGCGGTCCGCTTCGGGTTATCCGGATATTTCGTTTCCGACAGATCGACATTGAGGGTGAGCATGTGGTCGGCGCGGAAACCAGGATCGAGATTTCGCAGGTGCATGAAACTGTTGATCAGGAGCCCGGCGCCGATCAGCAGGATGAACGAGACCGCGACCTCGGCGATGACAAGCGTGCTGCGCAACCGCTTGCCGCGGACACCAGCGCCGGCATCGCGGCCGCCTTCTTTCAAGGTGTCGTTCAAATTGAAATGGGACGCCTGACTCGCGGGCGCGAGACCGAAAATGAGGCCGGTCACTATCGCGATGAGGAGGGTAAAGCCGAGGACCCTGGCATCGATCGCGATCCCTTCCGCGTGCGCGACATCAGGTGGAATGAAACGCGTCAGTACTTGGAGGCCGCCGTAGGCGAAAGCCAAACCAACTGCGCCGCCAAGGAGCGACAGCATCACGCTTTCGACCAGAAGCTGTTTCGTTAACCGTGCGCGGTCCGCGCCGAGAGCGAGCCGCAGCGCGATTTCCTTATGTCGCGCAGCCGCGCGCGCGAGAAGTAGATTCGCAACGTTTGCGCAAGCGATGAGCAGCACGAAGGCAACCGCGCCGAGCAGGACGAGCAACGCCGGCTTCATGTCGCCGACGATTTCCTCGTGGAGCGGATTGACCACGGTCCCGATCCTGGTGTTGTCCTCGGGATACTGTTGGGCAAGGCGCGCCATGATCGTCGTCATCTCCGCGCGCGCTTGTTCCAGCGTCACGCCCGGTTTCATCCGCCCAATCACTTCGAGATAATGATTTCCGCGCGAAGCCGCGTCCTCGGCCGAAAACGCGAGCGGCACCCAGATTTGATCGCGCCAGTTTCCGAACGACGGCAAACGGACGCTGTTCGGCAGCACGCCGACGACCGTGAAACTTTCGCCGTTGAGTGCGAGCGCACGACCGATCACGCCCGGATCGCTCCCGAAGCGCCGCCTCCAGAGGCTTTCGCTCAGCACCGCCACTTTCGTTCCGGGCTTGTCTTCATCCGGCACGAAGTTGCGACCAAGAATGGGCCGCACGCCTAACAAGTCGAAGAGATTCGCCGAGACGCGGCGGCCTTCGAGGCGTTCCGGTTCGCCGACGCCGGTGAGATTGAAGCTGCGCTCAGCGAACGCGGCCATCCCTTCGAAGAGCGTGTTCTGTTTTTGCCAGTCGAGAAAGTTGGCGGCCGACGGCGTGTTCTTCGGGAACCCGAGATGGGTCGCATTCTCCCAAATCACCACGAGCTGGCTCGGGTTTTTGTAAGGCAGCGGACGGAGCAGCAACGTATTGACCACGGTGAAAATGGCGCTGTTCGCTCCGATCCCGAGGGCGAGCGCAAGCACCGCGATGGTCGTGAAACCCGGATTCTTTAACAACATCCGAAGTCCGTAGCGCGCGTCCTGGCTGAGATCTGCAAGCAGATTTGTCTTCCTTTCGGTTCCCATCTGGATCGGATTTGGGGGCACGCGCCGCTCGACGCGTTTCAGCGACGTCGTGAGAACATCGTTTTGACTTAGCTCCCTGAGCACATCCCCCCGCGCCGCTTCTTCCGTCGCGCCATGGCTGAGCGCCTGTTCGTATTGATCGTCGAGATGCTGCGACAGCTCCTCGACAATCTCCGCCTCACGCGCCGGCGAAAGCCCGAGACCTTCGAGCCGCGTCCTAATTTCCTCTTTGAAATCAGGCATGTTGAATTCCCGTGATGAGATTGATGGCTTCGACGAATTCGCGCCA
>DASQPH010000069.1:0-36065 GCA_035644055.1 Chthoniobacterales bacterium | reverse complement strand
GTCGTGAAGGGTTCGACGTAGTAAATGGCAGCGAGTGCGCCGCCCAAGGCGTAGTCTTCGATGAGGCCGGCAGAAACAAGCTCGTTCGCCGCGCGAAGAACGTCAGCGAGGGGAATTGTTGGGGAGTCGTCGCTCATTTATGTTCGATCCTAATCCGAAAGTGCGCGATGGCGAGGGCGCCCTCGGTCCGAGCCGGACTGGCATAGCGCGCGAGGCGCGTGCGCTCCCCGGAACAAGAACGGAACGCGGCGACAGAGCGCCCGCAACCCGTGGCTACGACAAGCGAGCGTTCTGCGAACGAGGGCTTCCCGAGAAGAGTTGCTTCGGTAATCATGTCCATGAAACTGCGCTGATTCCATGGTTGTTCATTTAATTGACGGGACATACGAACTGTTTCGTCACTTCTACGGGCTGCGCCGTTTCACGAAAGGCGGAGACCGGCCGTATGGCGGGGTGGTTGGAGTGCTAAACGGCGTGTTGGCGATGATCGAAACCGGTGACCGATGTATCGGTGTCGCTACCGACCATGTGATCGAGTCGTTTCGGAATCGGCTTTGGGCCGGATACAAAACTGGCGCAGGCATCGAGCGCGCATTGCTTGCGCAGTTTCATCCGCTCGAGGAGGCGCTGGCGGCGATGGGCGTTGTCGTTTGGCCGATGATCGAGCTGGAGGCGGATGATGCGCTCGCTTCGGCGGCGCATATCGCGGCGAAAGACAAGAAGGTGCAGAAGGTCGCCATCTGGACGCCGGACAAGGATCTTGCGCAATGCGTCCGCGACACGCGCGTCGTGCAGATCGACGGCCGGCGCAAAATCATTCGCGATGCTGCCGGCGTCCGCGAAAAATTCGGCGTTAATCCGCCGCTTATTCCGGACTTGCTCGGACTCGTGGGCGATGCGGCCGACGGCTATCCGGGCATTCCTGGGATCGGGGCGAAGACTGCGGCCGGGCTTCTGAATACGTACGGCCCGATCGAGAATTTTCCAGCGACCATTCTCGGTAAACAACGCAAGCTGGCTCTTCTCTTCAAAAAACTCGCGACGCTGCGAAGTGATGCGCCACTCTTCAAGAACGTCGAGGCGTTGCGCTGGCGCGGCCCGACGCCTGCGTTTGCCGCGTGGGCGGAGAAGATGGACGCGCCACGGCTGCTTGAGCGGGCGAAAAAGGCTGCGGGTCGATGAGGTGGCGCTACTCGATCTGATTCGCGATGTCCGCGACACTTACTCAGGCCGGCGATGTCGTGAAAATGCTGACTCGTCCGACAACGATAGTTATCGAATCTGGAAGCGGTCGATCTGGCACAATACTGACGCGAATTTCTCCGGAATTGAGTGACTTGGAGGCGAGGAGCTCGGTCAGGATCTGAGTTATATCGAGCAGGAACGTCAGGCCTAGGCTTTCGTTTTCACCCTGGAGGGTGCTGGCCCTTCGCAGGCCGTAGAGACCGACGCTTTCAGCCATGAGATTACGATGATCGGCCGGACGCGCGTCTTCGGGGAGATTGATGTATGTGTTCAGCACGGCCGCGTCGAAAGTTCCGCGGACGCTTTCGAGACCGAGGTAAACAAAGCCGGATGACTCCGAAGCGGAAGGTCCGCCGACCAGCGCGGCAACTCTGCGTTGACCGTCTGTCGACAGTTTCACGACGGTGGATGCACCGGAGCCTTTGAGTTCAAGCTCGCCGGAATTCGTGCCGAGCAACTCCGCTTCTTTGGGTAACGTCATTCCTGGCAGATTCAGCTCTAACTGAGCGCCGTCAACGGCGCGGGGTCAGGTTGCGGAGCGCGCAGGCGAAGACTCAGGCTTCGTGCCGCGGTTCCGAAACCGCGCCATCGCCACCGTGGCTCCCTGGGCGGATCAAGCCGTTCGCAAAACATGAGAATCGCGACGGCTGCCATCGCGGTGAAATGTCCCTCGGGCAAAAGCATCGGGAAAAACATCGCGGCCCAACATGAAGCGGTGCACCAGAGTCCCTGTTCCAAACCAAAGCGAAAAACATCGAGATCGGCGGCGAACCCAAA
Organism: Chthoniobacterales bacterium; assembly: GCA_035644055.1. GTDB lineage: Bacteria > Verrucomicrobiota > Verrucomicrobiia > Chthoniobacterales > UBA10450 > AV80. The sequence continues at coordinate 34,043 of DASQPH010000069.1, read as the reverse complement.
AGCGGCGAGAGGCCGGTGACTATGACACCGGTTCAGGCAGCGTTGCTTGAAGGGCGACGCCTGCCAGACGACGGCGGTGAGACCGACGATCGTTGCCGGCAAATAGGATCCAGGCATCCGCCAAACCGCTATCAGTTCCGCCACGACAATCACGATACCGGCAACCATCCACACGATGCCATAGCCGGCGACGAACAGCATCGTCGAGCGCGCCCGGCGCCGCGCGAAGCTGCTGATGCGGATATGGTAAATTGGCGCGACGAGCATGGGCGCCATCATCGCGATCAGCATCAACGCCCAGTTGCCCGCCAGCGAAGCGGGCGGATGCGCTGCCAGCAGGACAGTCCATGAAACGCCCGCCGCGTTGACCGCGCAACAGGGCGAAGCCCGCGGCTCGAGCAGGATGACAACCCAGGCCAGCAGGCTGACGCCGAACACGGCGTTTCGGAGCCGCGCCCAATCCTCGGCATTGTAGATCATCGAGCGGCCTCGCGCTTACCCGATCAAAATCCCTCGCGGTAAATGCTGATCCGCCCGACGGTGATGTCGGCATTTTCGGGGAGCGGGTCGGCCGGGATAACACTGACCTGAAGCGACTCGACATCGAATTCATTCTTCAGGTGCAACTGATCGATCACCGGCGTCGCGTCGAGGATGAACGTCAGGCCTTCGCCGGCGTGTTGCCCATCCTTCATGCTGGCCCGGCGCAGACCGAAGAGGGCAATATTGCCGGCCAGATATTGGCGGCTTTCGCCAGGCTTGGCCCCTTCCGGCAGGTCGAGATACACGCTGAGAACGGTCGCGTCGAAAGTCCCGCGGACGTTTTCCACCTTGATGTAAACATTGTCCGGCGCGGCCGTCTTCGCAGCCATAGCAAGGCTCCGGGTCGTTTTCTGGCGCACGCCGGCATCAAGTTTCACCGCAGCTTTGCTCACCCGCCCTGAGATTTTCAGCGGACGAGCGCTGGCCCCTAGGAGTTCTGTCACTTTCGGTTTGGCCGGCGTTGCGGGTGCCTTCTTCGCCTCCGCAGCGGCATCTTTCGCACCGAGGAGCGCCAGCCTTTTCGGAAGCCCGGCGGCCTTAGGGGCCGGGGGAGACTTCAGTTCCTGGTAGCTGTAATTGAGTTTAGCCAGGTCCTTCATCTGATCCGGTGTGTAATACCACGGCTGCCCGTTTGTCCCGGGCATGACAAACTTCCGCGTCGTCGGGCCTGTCAACCAGGCCGACTTGGTGGGGTTGGCGTTGCCGTTCGCATTCCAAACCGCCCACATCCGGTCGATGTTGCTGTGATGCAGATAAAAGATGGGATCCAAGCCTGCGGTTCCGGGGTCCGACATCAGGCCGTAGAGAGGCGCGGTGACGGCGCCGTAGTATCCGACATATACGTGGACGAGGTTATGCGGATTGCCTTCCCAATTCCCCGAGGTTCCACCGCCATGGTGGAATAAGGTTTCGGGACCGCCGAAGCCCGGCAGTTTTGTCACCTGGTCATGACCCGTATAAAGGTCATTGCTCATGTAATTCGCGTTAACCTGGCCACGGGAGAAATTCGGATCCCCCGGATGTGCGGCCTCTCCCGCCGGCGTAGGAAGATAAATATTACCATTTCCGTCGGGCCCGTAACGCATGTTGACGAAGAGTGGATTGGGATTGTTATCCGGCAATTTCTTGGCCGCGAAGGCGGGCGGCATTTGGTATTGGCTTCCGTTGGTGCCTCCGAAGTAATTCCAGTAAGGCAATGCCCAGGTCGCGGGGCCTCCGAGGCCAACGATGTCCTTACGCAGTTGCGCCTCGAGCGCCATCAGATAGCCGCGGTGCCACGGAAGGAAAAACCAGCTTTGATGCTGGCACTGGTTCCAATAGAGATTCTGGTTGCCACTGACGGGAAGAGGTGACGTGGGAACCGTGGGCGGCGCCTTGATAAACTTCCAACCGGGAAACGCCGGTTGGATGTTTGCCGGGGTGACGTATTCGCCGTGGATGGCGGCATAAAACCACCAGCTCGCTGGATCATTGAGCCCGCGACTCATCATCTTGCCGACGCCTTTCGCGTACCAGAGGAGATCCGGGTTAGTGAGATTGCCGCCCTTATTCCATGCGTTGTTGCGGGTGTAGGTAGTGGCCATAGCTTTGCCTTTTCGTTTTGGGGTTAGGATGGGGCGGCGGAAATAAAGGGATCCGCACGAATCGCGGTTACGAGTGTTCGTGCATAAGGGGTGGGCTGGAGTGGACCTTAATTTCTTACCCGAATCGGGCAGGGTCCGGCAATCACAAACTTCGTCTGCTAAAGACAGGAATGAGACGCGCTTTTCGCGTCGCGTGATTGACACCGTGGCGGAAACGCGGTTCATCAATTTAGCTGATGAGCAGGATCCTGATCGCGGATGACCAGAACGATGTGCTGGAGGCGCTCCGGATTTTGCTCAAGGGCGAGGGGCACCAGACCGATGCGGTGACGTCGCTGGCGGGAATTTTTCAGGCGCTGGAGAAGAAGGATTACGCGCTTCTCATCATGGACCTGAATTACACTCGGGACACGACGTCGGGGCAGGAAGGGCTGGAGGTTATTCCGAAAATCCAGGCGCTCGATAACACACTGCCGATCGTGATTATGACGGCCTGGGCGACGATCGATCTTGCGGTCGAGGCGATGAAACGCGGGGCGCGCGATTTCATTCCGAAGCCGTGGGACAACGAGCGGTTGCTGTCGATCGTGCGGACGCAGATCGAACTCGGGAGCGCGTTGCGCAAAGGGCGAAGGCTCGAAGCGGCGAACCAATTGTTGCGGGGCAACGCGCCGAATATCATCGCGGAATCGCCGCGGATGCGGCCGGTCCTGGAAATTGTCTCACGAGTCGCGCCGTCGGACGCGAACGTTCTCATCACAGGCGAGAATGGAACGGGCAAAGGACTCGTCGCGCGCGCGATCCATGCGCTCTCGAATCGCTCATCGCACTCAATGATCACGGTGAACATGGGCGGATTGTCGGAAGGAATTTTCGAGAGCGAATTGTTTGGCCACGTGAAAGGCGCGTTCACGGATGCGAAGACGGACCGGGCCGGCAGATTCGAGCTGGCGGACGAGAGCACGCTGTTCATGGACGAGATCGCGAATGTCCCGATGAATCAGCAGGCGAAATTGCTGCGGGTGATCGAGACGGGAGAGTTCGAGCGCGTTGGTTCGTCGAAGACACTGAAAGCAAACGTGCGGATCATTTCGGCGACGAACGCAAATCCGCACGAAGAAGTCGCGCAGGGACGCTTCCGGCAGGACCTGCTCTTTCGGCTGAACACGATCGAGATCGCGCTGCCGCCGTTGCGGGAACGGCGCGAAGACATCATGCCGCTGGCGAACAATTTCCTGCGACAGCACGCGAAGCGATATCGGAAAACCGTGACCGGGTTCGAGGAAAAGGCGCGCGACGTTATGATGCAACATCACTTTCCGGGCAACGTGCGCGAGCTGGATCACGTGGTGGAACGCGCCGTTCTCATGACGCAGGGACAGCAGGTAAAAGCAAACGACCTTGGCCTAACGAGTGGTATTTCCGACACGCCGCGGCTCGAAGACATGAGCCTGGAAGATGTGGAAGCGTTCCTGATCAAGAAGGCGCTCTCGCGTTTCGACGGCAACGCGCGAAAAGCGGCGGAAGCGCTCGGGTTGAGTCGAAGCGCTTTTTATCGGCGCTTGCAACAATATGGTCTTTAGGGGAGCGCACGCGCCTCGCGTGTCGTTCGCGGCGCCCTCGCCGCGAACCCTGTTTGTCTTTTCCTGGAAAGAACGGCGGTCGGCGAGGGCGCCGACCGTGGCACGCGAGGGCGCGTGCGCTCCCCGGAAATGAAGAAAACAATCAAGAAGCTGCGGCACCGGCTCACTCACGAGGGCCGGCTCACCTGGCTCATTGTCCTGGCGGCGATTCCGGCGGCCAGCGTGGCGCTGATCCTTCTCTGGTTCGGCGATCACACCGCGAAGGTGCAATGGACCCTGACGCTGATCATCGCGGGGTTGGGGCTTTTGTTCATCATGAACGCGCGCGAGCACATTATTCGACCGTTGCAGACGATGACGAACCTTCTGGCGGCACTCCGCGAAGGCGATTATTCGATCCGGGCCCGTGGCGCTCGCGCGGATGACGCGCTCGGCGAAGCGTTGCTGGAAATCAACGCGCTCGGCGAGACGCTGCGCTTGCAACGGTTGGGAGCGTTTGAAGCGACGGCGCTCCTCCGCACGATCATGGCGGAGATCGATGTCGCCGTGTTCACGTTCGATCCGGATCGCCGGCTCCGTCTGGTGAATCGCGCCGGCGAGGACTTGTTAGGCCAACCGATGGACAAGCTGCTTGGCCGTCGCGCGAAAGACCTGAACCTCGAGGTTTGTCTCGATGCCGACCAGGACGCGCCGCTGACTTTGACGTTTCCCGGCGCGTCCGGGCGCTGGGGAGTGAAACGTAGTTCGTTTCGTGAACGCGGTCTGCCGCACGAGCTCCTCGTCCTCACCGATCTGAGCCGGACTCTGCGCGAAGAAGAGCGCAACGCCTGGCAACGTCTCGTCCGCGTGATCGGCCACGAGATGAACAATTCGCTCGCGCCGATCAAATCGATCGCGGGCAGTTTGGAGACGTTGATCAGGAGAGATCCGCCGCCGGCCGATTGGCGCGATGACGCGCGGAGCGGCTTGAACATTATCGCGACGCGAGCGGAATCGCTGAGCCGTTTCATGCAGGCTTACGCGCGGCTGGCGCGATTGCCGCAGCCGCAGAAGGAACCAATTAATCTCGGCGAGCTGGTAAAACGGGTGGCGACCTTGGAAACGCGAATTCCTGTCCGGGTGGTTCCCGGCGCTGATGTTAGCATCGAAGCGGACGCCGCGCAGTTGGAGCAACTGCTGATCAACATTCTGCATAATGCTGCGGAAGCGTCCCTCGAAACGAAGGGAACCGTGACGACCGGCTGGCGCGACCTCGAAGAATGCATCGAAGTTTTTGTGCGCGACACGGGCCCCGGCATCATGAATCCCACTAATCTTTTCGTTCCGTTTTTCACGACGAAACCCGGTGGATCGGGAATCGGTCTTGCGTTGAGCCGGCAAATTGCCGAAGCGCACGGTGGATCGTTGACGCTGGCGAACCGCGCCGGGCCGGGGTGTGAGGCCTTACTTCGGTTACCGAAGTAGGCGCCGACGCAGTCGGCTAAAGCACCAAGCTCCAAGATCCAAGCACCAGAGAAGCTCCGATAACCAAACATCAGGCGTGCGCGGCGCTGCTTTTGAAATTTGGTGCTTGATGTTTCTCTGGAGCTTGGAGCTTGAAGCTTGGTGCTTAAATATTGTCCCACAACCGGGACAGTGAAATCCCACAACCGAAGCTTTTGCTCGGCGGGTCATTTTTTCTTCGCGCCCGCAAACGATTGGTTTGCTGCGCTTTAGGACTTTGTCGGAAGCGGTGGCACGGCCATTGCAATAGGGGCGAGCCGCAACCCAACTATTTGAATCCAAGTCGCCCAAACGACGCATCCCACTAGAGCAGGAAGATTATGAAACCGACAACCCAATTCAACGAACGCAATGCCCGGCGCATGCCGAAGACCGACTACGGCTATCACGTCGGCTCGATGCCAGGCCGCGGTGGACGCAATCACGGCGCACGCCGTGCCTCCATTCGCGCCATCAGTCGCGAATACTTTACGAACGAAGCACGCTCCATATTTGCAACCGAGGCCGCGTTCTTCAGCGTGATCGTGATGACGGCCGCCGTGCCGCTGATCTATTCCGCCATGGCGATGGTTCATCTCGTTCGTTCGTTCGCGGCCCTTTAACCGCGGAGATTAACCCATGACTCAAGCCTCAGGAGCCAAAGCGGAAAACACAATTGTGCGGCCGTCCGGATTCACCACCCCCAGCAATTCGATGGACGTTCCGCGCGCGGGCGTCGCAAAGAAGAAACGCCAGAAACGCATCATCTACATCGTGGCTGGCGTTCTCGGATTGATCGTCGTCACTTTCCTTCTCTCGCGATTGAAGCCGGCCGTTCCGAGCATCGATCGCTCGACGGTTTGGATCGATACCGTGAAACGCGGGCCGATGGTGCGCCAGGTGCGCGGTCTCGGCACGCTGGTTCCGGTGGACATTCGCTGGATCGCGGCGAACACCGAAGGCCGCGTCGAGAAAATCGTGATCTGGCCGGGCACCGAGGTGCAGCCGGACAGCGTGATTTTGGAGCTCACCAGCCCGGAACTGGAACAGTTGGCCAGCGATGCCGAGTCGAAAGCGAAAGCAGTGGAAGCGGAGCTGACGACCTTGCGCGCGACCTTGCAGCGTGAGCTGCTCGACCAGGAATCGACGACGGCGCGTGTCCATTCGGAGTACGAACAGGCTAAGATGGAGCGGCAAACGAACGATCAACTGGCGAAGAACGGACTTGTCTCCGAACTCGTTTACAAAACATCGAAAGTGAAGGAAGCGGAGCTGGCGAACCGCGACGCGATCGAGGGCAAGCGTCTGGAATTCTCGCGCAGCTCGATTGAGCCACAGATCGCGTCCAAGCAAGCCGCCGTCGATCAGGCGAAGGAATTTGCCAAACTGAAAATGGATCAGGTCCAGCAGCTTCATGTGAAAGCCGGCATGACGGGAATGTTACAGCAGTTGCCTGTGCAGGTCGGGCAACGCATTAAGCCGGGCGATAACCTGGCGCGTGTCGCCGATCCGACGAAGCTCAAGGCACAGGTCAAGATCGCGGAGACGCAGGCGAAAGATATTCAGAACGCGCAGGTCGCGTCGATCGATACGCGGAACGGCGTCGTGGCCGGCCACGTGATTCGGGTCGACCCCGCGGTCGAGCAGGGAACCGTCACGGTGGACGTCGCGATTGATGGCGAGCTGCCGAAAGGCGCGCGTCCCGACCTGAGCGTAGACGGAACGATCGAGCTGGAACGTTTAGATAATGTGATCTATGTCGGCCGCCCGGCCTTTGGCCAGGAGAACAACACCGTTGGTATCTTCAAACTCGTCGCCGGAACTTCCGAAGCGGTCCGTACGCCGGTGAAGCTTGGTCGCAGCTCGGTGAACACGATCGAGATCATCAGCGGTCTCGAACCCGGCGACCAGGTCATCCTTTCCGACACCAGCTCGATGGACGCCCACGAGCGCATCCGACTTAACTGACAACCTAACTAACCACGACAACACTGCAGCTAACGACCCAAACCCAACATCATGGCCTCAACTGAAACCATCAACGAACAACCGACCCGCACCTCCAACGGAAACGGTTCCGCCAACCTCATCCATCTCGACGGCGTCACGAAAGTGTTCCTGACCGACGAAGTGGAAACCCACGCGCTCTCCGGCATTCATCTCGATATCCGGACCGGCGAATACATCTCGATCGCCGGACCTTCGGGCTGCGGTAAATCGACCTTGCTCTCGATTCTCGGATTGCTCGACACGCCCTCAGGCGGCAGCTATTCGCTCAAGGGCACCGAGGTCGCGAACCTCTCGTTCCCGGAACGCGCTCGGATTCGCAACCGCGAGATCGGATTCATTTTCCAAAGCTTTAACCTGATCGGCGACCTCACCGTTTATGAGAACGTCGAGCTGCCTCTCACTTATCGCGGGATGGCCTCGGGCGAGCGCAAGCAGTTTGTCCTCGAAGCGCTGGAGCGCGTCGGCATGGGCCATCGCGCGAAGCATCTTCCGAGTCAGCTTTCCGGTGGTCAGCAACAGCGTGTCGCGGTGGCGCGCGCTCTCGCGGGCAAGCCGGCGATCCTGCTCGCCGACGAACCGACGGGCAACCTCGATTCGCGCAACGGTGAAGCCGTGATGGCATTGCTCAAGGAATTGCACCAGGGCGGCGCCACGATTTGCATGGTCACGCACGACCAGCGGTTCGCCGAGCACGCCGATCGCACAGTCCATCTCTTCGACGGTCGCGTCGTGGAAGATCGGATGGCGGCCTAACGAGCGGTGGTTAGTTAGAAATTCAGCCATGTAAACACAAACCCGGGGTCTGATGTTACGAGATCTTAGATACGCCAGTCGGATGCTCGTAAAGACCCCGGGGTTTACGGCGATCGCCGTCCTCGCGGTCGCTCTCGGCATTGGCGCGTCGACGACGATGTTCTCGGCGATCAACGCGCTTCTCCTCCGGCCGATGCCGTACATCCAGGACCAGGAGCGACTGGTCGCGGTCTCGGAATTTTTCGCGAAGGACCCGGGACATGATGCCGGTACGGCGTTCCCCGATTATCTCGAGTGGAAAAAGAACACGACCACGCTGGATGGAATCGCCGCGATCCAGGAAGCGACATTTATTATTACCGGCGGTGACAAACCGGAGCGTTACCTCGGCGGACAAATTTCCGCGGACGCCTTTTCGTTCATGGGCGTGCAGCCGATTCTCGGCCGGCTTTTTCGGCCGGAAGAAGATGAGCTGAATGCGGCGCCCGTGGCGCTGATCGGCTACCAGGTTTGGCAGGAACATTTCGCCGGCGACAAGGGTGTTGTCGGTAAAACGATTCCGATCAACGGCAAGCAGGTCACGGTGATCGGCGTGATGCCGAAAGGCTGGCGATTCCCCGAGATCTGCGACATCTGGATGCCGCTTCAGTTTGAAGAAAAAACTAATCCGCGAGGAAATTTCTTCCTCGATTGCGTCGGCAAAGTGAAGAAAGGCGTGTCGATCGAGCAGGCGCGCGCGGAGTTGGAAGCGATCACCGCGCGGATCGCGTCCCAGCATCCAGACACGAATACGGGCGTTAGCGTGCACGTCGCTTCATTCCGGGAAGAGAACGTGCGCAATTTCAAAACGCTGACGTTGCTCGTCATGGGCGCGGTCCTTTTCGTCCACCTGATCGCGTGCGCGAATGTCGCGAATCTTCTTCTCGCTCGCGGCGCAACTCGCGCGAAGGAAATTGGAATTCGTCTGGCGCTCGGCGCGTCCCGCCGACAGATCATCCGGCAATTGCTCTCTGAAAGTCTCGTCCTTGGAATGATCGGCAGCGCGCTCGGTTTACTCTTCGCCGTTTGGGGCGTCGACCTCATGCTGACTGCGCTGCCGAACGAAGTGCCGTACTGGATCCGATTCGATTTCGACTGGCGCGTGTTCTCGTTCGCGCTCGGCATCGGCGCGATCTCGAGTGTCTTGTTTGGCCTGCTGCCCGCATTTCAGGCGTCGAATCCGCAGCTCGTTGACGCGCTCAAGGAAGGCGGACGCACTGGGGGCGGCGGCGCGAAAGGACAGCGGATGCGCAATTCGCTCGTCGTCGCCGAGGTGGCGCTCGCGCTTGTTCTCTTGATCGGCGCCGGCCTGATGATGCGCAGCTTCATGTTTTTGCAGAAGACGGACATCGGAATGGATCCGTCGCGCACGTTGACGTTCCGAGTTGGTCTGCCCGAAGCGCAGTTCGTCGATAACGAAGCGGCGCCGCGTTTCTTCGCTCAGTTAATTCCGAAACTCGCAGTCCTACCCGGCGTAGAAGCGGCGGGCGCGACGACTTCGCTTCCAGCCGCGGGCAACATCGGCATCAGCGCTTTCATTTTGGACGGCGAACCGGAGCCGAAACAACTTCAGGACGCGAGAAAGATGCGGCAGTTGAGTATCACGCCGGCATATTTCCAAACCGCGCACGTCCCGCTTCTCCGCGGCCGCGATTTCACCGTCGCGGATACCAAGGACGCGCCACGCGTTGCCTTGATCGATGAAGATGGCGCCCGGGCGTGGTTTCCAAATGACGATCCGATCGGCCATCAACTCCGTTACCTAGACAAAGCGGGCGAGCCGCCGAAATGGTCGACCATTGTCGGAATCGTCAGGCCGGTCGTCTACGATAAGCTGACCAAACAGGCCAAGATCCCCGCGGTCTATTTCCCGCAAGACCAGGTCCCGAGCCGGTTCATGTCAGTGATGGTGCGGACGAAAACCGATCCGGCGAAATTTTCCAATCTCGTCCGCAGCACCGTTCTCTCCGTGAACAAGGATCTCCCGATCTATCGTGTGATGACGATGGACGAAGTCGTCGCGCAATCGTTCTGGGACCGCCGCTTTTTTGGAACGCTCTTCACAATTTTCGCCGGCCTCGCGCTCTTCCTCGCCTCGCTCGGGCTCTACGGCGTGATGGCCTATTCGGTCCGCCAACGAACGCAGGAAATCGGCGTGCGCATGGCGCTCGGCGCGCAAACTGGCGACGTCCTGCGGCTCGTGACCGGCCAGGGTCTGCGTCTGATAGTGACCGGGCTCGTAATCGGATTCGTGAGCGCGTTCTTCCTCGCCCAACTTTTGTCCGGCAGTCTCCACGGCATTTCCGCGCACGATCCGCCGAGCTTTGCGCTCGTGCCGGTGATCCTTTTCCTCGTCGGACTGGCTGCGTGCTATTTGCCCGCGCGCGCCGCCATGCGTTTGGATCCGATGGAGGCGTTGCGCTACGAGTAGCGCAAATGACGAATTTCCGAATGACGAATGACGAAATAATGACGAAGTCCGAATGCCGAAGCGGATCGCTGATTTCGAACATTCGTCATTTGGTCATTCCTTCGTCCTTCGTCATTCGTGCTTCGTCATTATGATTTCATCTATCCGTCTCGCTTTTCGCAGTCTCTTTAAAACGCCCGGCTTTACCGCCGTGGCTATCATCACCATCGCGCTCGCGATCGGGGCCAACACCGCGGTGTTCAGCCTTGTTAACGCACTGCTGATCCGCCCGCTTCCGTTCAAGGCGCCACAGGACTTGATTCTTCTGTTCGAAAAATTCAGCGGGCAGGGTCTCGATCAGATTCCGGTTTCGGCGCCGGAATATCTCGATTGGGAAAAGCAAGCGAAGAGCTATGAGCGCATCGCTGCTTTCAACTTCGCAGACTTCAATCTGACCGGTGGCGACATGCCGGAGCGGGTCCAGGGCGCGGTGGTCACGCCGAGCCTGTTTCCGGTGCTCGGCGTCGCGCCCATCAAAGGCCGCGTCTTCAACGACAACGAATTTGGCGAAGGCAACGACAATGTTGTCATGATCAGCGAGCGCCTCTGGCGGCGGCGCTTCAATTCCGATCCGCAGCTCGTCGGCTCGCAGGTTTCGGTGAACGGCAACAGTTACACGGTCATCGGAATCATGCCGGCGAATCTCGAGTTCCCTCTGCCGCTGTTCGGCGTGCAGGGCGGAACCTTCGCGGAGCGCGCGGACATGTGGAAGCCGATCGCCTTCACCAAGAATGAGCTGGAATCGCGCGGCTCTCGCAGTTACGGCGTCATCGGCCGCTTGAAACCGGGTGTCACAATCGCTCAGGCGCAGGCGGAGGCGAACATGATCGTGGCCAACTGGCATCCGCTCTTTCCCGATAACTACGAGCCGTCGACGAAGTTCGGCGCGACGATTTATCCGTTGCACGATCTCGTCATCGGCGGGATGCGGCCGGCCTTGATGATTCTTCTCGGAGCGGTGGCGACGGTCTTGTTGATCGCCTGCGCCAATCTCACCACCATGCTGCTGGCGCGTGCCGGAGCGCGGGAACGCGAATTCGCGATTCGTCTCGCCCTGGGCGCTGGCCGGATTCAACTCGTTAGGCAAATGCTTTCCGAAAGCGTTCTGCTTGCGCTGGCCGGCGCGACGGCTGGCGGCGTCCTGGCTATTTGGGGGCTCGATCTTCTGCGCTCGATCGGGACGCAAACCGTCCCGCGCCTCGCGGAGGTCAATCTCGATCTGCGCGTTCTCTTCGTCACCCTCGCGACTGCTGTCGCCACTGGAATTGTGATCGGCCTGATTCCAGCCCTTGCCAGCGGCAAACCGGAACTCACTGAGGCGCTGAAGGAAGGCGGACGCGGCTCGACGACCGGCTTGCGCCGGAACCGCCTGCGCAATTCGCTCGTCATCGCCGAAGTGGCGCTTGCCTTGGTGCTGCTCGTCGGCGCCGGCCTGTTGATGAAGAGCTTTATTCGCCTCCAAAACGTCAATCCCGGTTTCGAGTCGAGAAATGTCCTGACGATGGAGGTCTCGCTGCCGTTGACGAAATATCCGCGCGGTAAACCGGTCGCCGATTTTTATGCCGAATCGACTCGGCGGATTAAGGCGCTGCCGGGAGTGGAAGCGGCGGCCTTCACCAGCATTCTGCCGCTCAGCGGGACGAACAGCGACAGCTCCTTCGTGATCGACGGCCGCGATGCAATGGCCGAAAAGGTTTTTCCCGACGAAGAGATTCGCGACGTCACCCCGGAATACTTCTCGGTCCTCAAGGTCCCGCTTTTGCAGGGACGATTCTTCAACGACGGCGATCAGTTTGACGGCCCAGACGTTACGATCATCAACAGTTCGTTCGCGAAGAAATGGTTTCCGAACCAGGACGCCGTCGGCAAACGCATCACGTTTGGTGATCCGCGAAAGCCGGACGTGAAATGGGTGACCATCGTGGGCGTTGTCGGGGACATGAGGCATCGCGGCCTCGATCTGGAGCCGAAGCCCGAATATTATCTGCCGCACAATCAGCGACCGTATCGCGGCATGATTCTCGCCGTACGCAGCGCGCAGGATCCGCGCTCGCTTACTTCGGCGATTCGCCGCGAGATTACCCGGCTCGATCCCGATCTTCCGGCTGCCAATGTTCGGACACTGGAGCAGGTCGCAGGCGATTCCATCGCGCCGCGTCGGCTCTCGGTCGTGTTGATCGGAGTTTTCGCCGCGGTCGCGCTCGTTCTGGCGTCGGTCGGGATTTACGGAGTGATGTCGTTCCTCGTCGTGCAACGTACCCACGAGATGGGAGTGCGGATGGCCTTGGGCGCGCAACGCGGTGATGTTTTACGGCTCGTCATCGGCCGCGCCGCCAAGCTAGTGCTGATCGGCACCGGCGCCGGGCTGGTCCTGGGGATCATGAGCAGCCGCGCTTTGCGCGCGATGCTTTTCAACGTCGGCGCGTTCGATCCGATGACGTTCGTCGGAGTAACCCTCGCGCTGATCGCGGTCTCGCTCCTGGCGAGCTACATCCCGGCGCTGCGAGCAACCAAAGCCGACCCGATGATCGCGCTCGGCCACGGAGCATAATGATGAACAAACGCGCGTTGCTTCAGAATCCGGGGAGCGCACGCGCCTCGCGTGCTGGTTTTGGCACCCTCGCCAAAACAGTCTTCGTCCGATCTAAAGAAGTCCGCGATGGCGAGGGCGCCATCGCCAGCACGCGAGGCGCGTGCGCTCCCCAGACATGATCGCCGACATTCGATACGCGATTCGGATGCTGGCGAAATCACCGGCGTTCACTTTTATCGCCGTCCTTACGCTCGGCCTCGCCATCGGGGCGAACACCGCGATCTTCAGCGTGGTCAACGCGGTTCTGCTGCGGCCTCTGCCTTATCCACAGGCGGAACAGCTCGTCCGCGTCTTCGGCACGCAACCGACGCTCCCCGAGGCGCCGAGTTCGCCCGCGAATTTTCTCGAATGGAGAACCGAGAACCAGGTCTTCACGCACATCGCCACCTGGAACGGCCAGGGCTTCAACCTCACCGGCACCGATAAACCCGAGCGCGTTATCGGCGCCCGTGTTTCCGGCGACATCTTTCAGTTGCTCGGTGTGCAGCCGGCGCTCGGCCGCGATTTCACCGCGGAAGAAGATCGCGACGGCGGCGATCGGGTCGTAATCCTGAGCTACGAATTCTGGCAACACCGCTTCGCCGGCGATCCGAACGCCATTCGGCAAACGATCACGTTGAGCGATCAGACCTACACGATCGTCGGCGTGATGCCGCGCGGTTTCGCTTTTCCCGGGACCCGCACTCAAGTCTGGACGCCGGTTGCGTTCAATGCGGCCGAGCGCGCCACGCGCGACACGAATTTCATCGATGTCGTAGCGCGCTTGAAGCCGGGCGTTTCGCTCCAGCAGGCCCAGGCGAACATGACCGCGGTCGCGCAGTCCCAGGCCCAACGTTATCCAGAAACTAACTTCGGCGTCGGCGTGAAGGTTGTCTCGCTCCAGGAACACATGGTAGGCAATGTCCGGCCGATGCTCGTCGTGCTCCTCGGCGCGGTCGCGTTCGTTCTCCTCATCGCTTGCGCAAATGTCGCCAACCTCCTTCTTGCGCGGGCCGCGGCGCGCCACCGGGAAATGGCGATTCGCGGCGCGCTCGGCGCCAGTCGATCGCGAGTCGTCAGGCTGCTTCTCACCGAAAGCGTGCTGCTGGCCATCGTCGGTGGCGCGCTCGGATTGCTTCTCGCCATCTGGAGCCTCGACTTGCTGGTGTCATTGAAGCCGGCCAACCTGCCGCGCCTTGGCGAAATCGGCGTCAACCGCACCGTATTTCTATTCACGGCGGCGGTGTCGGTGTTGACCGGCGTTCTGTTCGGCCTCGCGCCCGCGTGGCAGGTCCCGAAAACCGACCTGAACGAAGGCCTCAAAGAAAGCGGCCGCGGCGGAAGCGATGCGCCGCGCCGTCAGCGGATGCGCGCGTTGCTGGTGATCTCGGAAGTGGCGCTTTCACTCGTGTTGTTGATCGGCGCCTGACTAATGATTCGGAGCTTCGCGCGTTTGCTCGCCGTCGATCCCGGGTTCAAGGCCGACCATGTCTTGGCCGCGTTCGTTTCGATTCCGGTTGCAAAATATTCGAAGCGCGAAGAGCAGGTCGCGTTTTTCGATCGGTTGCTCGAGCGGCTGCGCAACGTGCCCGGTGTCAGCGCGGCCGGCGTCGTAACCGACATTCCACTCTATGGCGGGAGCTCGACCGGGTTCGACGTCGATGGACGGCCGTCGGCCCTGCCGGGGCAACGGGCGATGACCGATTATCGGATGATCAATTCCGATTACTTCGCTGCGATGGGGATGCGCATGGTAAAGGGTCGCGCTTTCGCCCACTACGACACGGAGGCCGCGCCCGGCGTTGTCATCATCAACGAAACGATGGCGTCACGCTATTTCGCCGGCGAAGATCCGATCGGACAACGTCTGGATTTGAGCGACCGCCCGAGGGATTTGCGTGAGATCGTCGGAGTCGTCGCGGACGTGCGCAATTACGGCGTCGATGCCGAGGTGAAGCCGGAAGTCTACGTGCCGTTCCTGCAAAGCGCGGCCGGCTATCTCTCCAGCATGACCTCCGCGCTGACTATCGTGGTTCGTTCGACGATCGACCCGACCGCGCTCGGCCAAACGCTCCGCGAACAAGTCCAGGCGCTCGATAAGGATCAGCCTGTTTCCGAAATCAAAACGATGGAATGGTATCTGGCGGACTCGATGGCACAGCGCCGTTTCAACATGCTGTTGCTTGGCACGTTTGCGGGCCTCGCGCTCGTGCTTGCGGCCGTTGGGATTTACGGCGTCATCGCTTACACCGTCACGCAGCGCACTCACGAAATGGGAATCCGGATCGCTCTTGGCGCGCGCGGTGGCGACATTCTGCGGCTCGTTTTTTCCAATGCGATGGCGACGACCATCACGGGCATCGTGATCGGTCTCGGCGCCGCCTTCGCCTTGACCCGACTGCTGCAAAGTTTGCTTTACCAGGTCACCGCGACCGACCCCGTTGTCTTCGTCACGATTCCGTTGTTGCTCATGGCCGTCGCCACGATCGCCACCTATTTGCCGGCCCGTCGGGCCATGAAGGTCAACCCCATCACCGCGTTAAGAGAACCCTGATATGGATACGCTCCTGCAAGACATTCGCTTCGGCGCGCGGATGCTTTTCAAGAGCCCCGGCTTTACGGCGGTCGCGATTATTTCTCTCGCGCTCGGCATCGGCGCGAACACCGCGGTGTTCAGCGTGATCAACGCGGTGTTGCTCAAAGCGCTGCCGTATCACGAGCCGCAATCGATTGTCCTGGTTTGGGGCGAAGACAAGGCGGCCGGCAGCTCGCGCGAACAGATGTCGGCCACCGACGTGGCCGATTACCGTGCGCGCAATCACGTCTTCGAAGAGATCAGCACCTATACCGATTTTCGTCCGATTTTTTCCGGCGACGGCGAGCCTGAGCGCATTCCCGGAGGGCAAGTGGGCGATGGATTTTTCACCGTCATGCATGCGCAGCCGTTGCTCGGGCGTGTTTTCACCGCCGAAGAACAACAGGAGGGCAAGGATCTTGTCGTCGTACTCGGCTACGGTTTGTGGCAACGGCGTTTCGCGGGCGATCCGAATATTGTCGGCAAGACGATCAAGCTCAGCGCGCGTAATTACACCGTCGTCGGCGTGATGCCGGCGGATTTCGAATCATTGCCGGCGGGATTGCTGAATGCGCCCGCGGAATTTTACCGGCCGGTCGCGGAGCCGCCTAACGACAAGGATCGCAGTAGCCGGCACCTGCGGGCAATCGCGCGCTTGAAATCCGGCATGACCCTGGAACAGGCGCAGACGGAAATGAATCTGATCGCGCGTCAGCTTGCGCAGGAACATCCGAATGATAACGCGGCCAGCGGCGTGCACTTGGCGACGTTGCGCGAAGATCTGGTGGGGCGACTCCGGCCGGCGCTCCTGATGCTCTTCGGCGCGGTCGGTTTCGTTCTGTTGATCGCGTGCGCGAACGTCGGCAATCTTTTGCTCGCGCGCTCGACGGCGCGCCACAAGGAAATCGCGATCCGAGCCGCGCTCGGTGCCGGCCGCGACCGGCTCGTCCGCCAATTTCTCACTGAGAGTCTGCTTCTCTCGCTCGCGGGCGGGATGCTCGGCATTCTCGCAGCAGTTTGGGGAACGACGCTGATCGAAGCGTCGGCCGCGAAGTTTTTCCCGATGCTCGGCCACATCGAGATCGATAAGAAGGTGCTCGTGTTCACTGCGGTGATCTCCGTGGTCACCGGGATTGTGTTCGGAATTATTCCAGCCTGGCGCGCGTCACGTCCGAACTTGAATGAAACGCTTTCCGACGGCGGCCGGCAGGCTGGCGCTGCGTCGTCGCGCAGCCCGTTGCGCAGCGCCCTGGTCGTAGCTGAAGTCGCGCTCGCTCTGGTTCTGCTAATTTGCGCCGGGCTTCTTATTAAGAGTGTCATGCGGCTCCACGACGTCGATCCCGGTTTCAAACCCGATCGCATCGTCACGATGAACGTCTGGCTGCCGAGCGCGAAGTATCCCAAAGGCCCGGACTGGAATTTGTTCTTCAATCGGATGCTGGAAGGCATCCAATCGATCCCTGGGGTGGAAGCAGCCGGAGTAACGAGTGTTTTACCGATCAGCGCCAACTTCGATCGACGCACGATCGAAGTCGAAGGCCAGCCGAAAGGCCCCGGCGAAAACCCCGACGTCGATAATTACATGGTGTCGCCCGATTACCTGCGCGCGATGTCGATTCCAATCCTTCGCGGTCGTGCGCTCACGGTCCAGGATAACGACAACGCGCCGCTGGTTGTTCTCGTCAGCGAAACGATGGCGCGCAAACTCTGGCCCGGCGAAGACCCGATGGGAAAACGGGTCCGCTTTTATAGTTCATCGAAGGAAAACCCTTGGCGCACCGTGGTCGGCGTTGTCTGCGACGTGAAGCAATACGGTCTCGATACCGCCGGCCCAATGGCGATGTATGAAACGCTCGCGCAATTTCCCTCCTCCTCGCTCACCCTTGTGGTGCGCGGCGCCGTCGATCCTGCGACGATGGTCGCCGCGATCCGCCGCGAGATCCTCGCCCTCGATAAGGACCAGGCTGTTTTCAACATCGAAACGATGGAGCAGCTCGTCTCCGATTCCATAGCGCTCCGGCGTTTCTCGATGTTCCTGCTCGGTGCCTTCGCGGCCCTGGCGCTCATCCTCGCCGCGATTGGGATTTACGGCGTGCTCGCGCAATCAGTCTCCCAGCGGACGCACGAGATCGGCATCCGGATGGCGCTCGGCGCGCAGACCCGCGACGTCTTGAAACTAATCGTTAGGCAAGGCATGTCACTCACCGCCGTCGGAATCGTGGTTGGTTTGCTGGGCGCCTTCGCGCTCACGCGCCTCCTTGCCAGCCTGCTCTTCGGCGTCGGCGCCACCGACCCGAACACGTTTATCTGGATCCCGGTCCTTCTCGCCGCCGTTTCTTTCTTGGCCTGCTTCATCCCGGCGCGCCGCGCCTCGAAGCTCGATCCCATCAAAGCCCTCGCCCGGACATGAACGCGAGCCGGAGCGACATCAAGGAGCGGCGCTTTCCAAACCGCCGTGTCTGTCAGCCGTGCTCCAGAGGGCGGTTTGGAAAGCGCCCTTCCTTGTTCCTGAGGCCTTGCTTATGAACACACTCCTTCAAGACATTCGTTACGGATTCCGAATGCTTCTTAAACACAAAGGCTTCACGGCCGTCGCCGTGCTCGCTCTTGGTTTGGGAATCGGCGCGAATACCGCGATCTTTAGCCTGGTGAACGGCGTTCTCCTTCGTCCGCCGCCGTTCCCGGCCGCCGAACGCATCATCTCCATCGAAGGAAAAAATCCTGCGGCGGCGGGCATTACCGAAAGCAACATCTCGTTTCTCGACTTTACTGATTGGTCGCAACAAACCGATCTCTTCGCGAGCACCGCCGCCTACTGGACCGGTAACGTCAACTTTGATGCGGATGGGGCGGAGCCGGAACGCGTGCCGCGCGCCGGGGTGACGACCGGGTTCTTCTCCGTGCTCGGGGTCCAGCCTGTCCTCGGGCGAACGTTCGTTCCCGAAGACGACAAAGGGTGGCCGCAAAGCGTCGCGATCATCAGTCACGGATTGTGGAAGCGCCGCTTCGGATCTGATCCGGCCATCGTCGGGAAACAGGTCCAGATGAGCTCAAGACCCCTCACGATCATCGGCGTGATGCCCTCGGGGTTTGAATACCCGGAGCAAACCCAAGTTTGGGTGCCGACCGCGGTCAATCTCTCGGATGAACCGCGCGATAACCGTGTGTGGTCGGCGATCGCGCGTCTGCATACCGGTATCGATCTGAAGCAGGCGCAAACTCGTCTCAGCGCCATCAATGCGCAGCTCGCCAGGCAGTTTCCCGAGACGAACAAAGGTTGGGACGTGTTTCTTTCGACGCTCCACGAACGGCTCGTTCGCGAGGTAAAACCATCCCTCCTCGCGCTCCTCGGCGCCGTCGGATTCGTGCTGCTGATTGCCTGTGCGAACGTGGCCAATCTCCTCCTCGCCCGCAGCGCCGCGCGGCAAAAGGAAATTGCGATCCGGGCCGCGATGGGCGCGAGCCGCACGCGCGTTCTGCGGCAGATGCTGACCGAGAGCATCCTGCTCTCGGCGATCGGCGGGGTGGCGGGACTCGTCCTCAGTATTTGGTTAACCGATCTGCTGATGTCGATGTTGCCCGAAGGCGCGCCGCGGCTCGGGCAGATCGGGATTGATTATCGCGTCCTGACGTTCGCTCTCGGCGTCTCGGCGCTTACCGGCATTCTCTTCGGCATCGTCCCCGCGCTCCAAGCCTCGAAGCTCGACGTCACCAGCGCATTGAAAGAAGGCGGACGCAGCGGCGAAGGACATCGGCGGACAAGTGCGCGCAGCCTCCTGTTGATCGGTGAGGTCGCCCTTTCGCTCATGCTCCTGGTTGGCGCTGGATTGCTGATCAAGAGCTTTCTCCGTCTTCAGGAGGTGCGGCCCGGCTTTAATGCGCACAACGTCCTCACCGCCAACCTGGCGTTGCAGGGTCCGAAATACAAAGATGATCAGCAGAACGTGGAATTTTTCCGGCAACTGAAAGAACGGCTGGAAGCGGTGCCGGGCGTACAAGCGGCGGGAGGCAGCGTCAATCTTCCGCTCAACCCGAATGGTTATGCGATTGGGCGCGGGTTTATTCCGGAAGGCCGGCCACTCACGGTGGACGAAGCGAAGGACGCGATGTTCTCCACCATCACGGGCGATTATTTTCGCGCGCTCCAAATTCCGTTGCTTTCCGGACGCACCTTCGAACCTCGCGACAATCCTGACGGACCGAAGGTGGTAATCATCAACGAAACCACCGCGAAGCGTCACTTCGGTTCGCCCACAGCCGCGATCGGCAAACGCCTCAGCATCTGGTCTGCATTTCGAGGGCGTCGCCGCGATGAAAAATTCATGCGCGAAATTGTCGGGGTGGTCGGGGACGCGAAGACCGGTTCTCTTATCGGCGAGGCCGGCGCGCAAATCTACGTTCCACACGCCCAGGACTCGCAGTGGAATTTCATGGGGCTCGTGATTCGGACGGCCGGCGATCCGGCCGCCTTCGCAACCACTTTGCGACGCGAAGTGCAGGCGCTCGACAAGGACCAGCCAATCTACAACGTCCGCACGATGGACGATGTCGTCGCGAACTCGTTAGGCACGCGGCGCGTCTCGATGCAACTCTTCGCCGTCTTCGCCATCGCGGCCCTGCTCCTCGCGGCCATCGGGATTTACGGCGTCATGGCTTACTCGGTCACGCAACGCACCCATGAAATTGGCATTCGAATGGCGCTCGGCGCCCAGAAATCGGACGTGCTCGCGCTCGTGATCCGTCAGGGCATGACGCTGACCTTGATTGGCGTCGTTGTCGGCCTGGGGGGCGCGTTCGTCCTTACGCGCTTGATCGCCAATCTTCTCTTCGGTGTTGCTGCGACCGATCCCGCGACGTTCCTGTGGATCTCGGTTCTGCTCGCAGCCGTCTCTTTCGTCGCTTGTTATCTCCCCGCGCGCCGTGCCTCCCGGCTCGACCCCATCAAGGCCCTGGCTAGAACATGACTACGAACAGCAGGACCAAGGAGCGGCGCTTTCCAAACCGCCGTGTCTGTCAGCCGTGTTCCAGAGAGCGGTTTGGAAAGCGCCCTTCCTTGTTTGCCTGTCACCGGACCTAACTCTTATGAACACACTCATCCAAGATCTTCGCTACGGTTTCCGGCTTCTTCTCAAAAACAAGGCCTTCACCGCAGTCGCGATTCTCGCACTCGGTCTCGGCGTCGGCGCAAACACCGCCATCTTCAGCCTCGTCAACGGCGTGCTCTTGCGGCCGCTGCCGTTTCCAAACGCCGAACGCATCGTCTATTTCGAAGGCAAAAATCCTCCGGCGGGCATTACCGACAGCAACATTTCGTTTCTCGACTTTACCGATTGGTCGCAACAAACCGATTTGTTCAAGAGCACCGCTGCGTTCTGGACCGGCAGCGCCAACCTTGGTGCCGATGGGGCAGAGCCGGAGCGCGTGCCGCGTGCGGGCGTGACGAGTGGGTTCTTTTCCGTGCTCGGTGTCCAGCCTGTTCTCGGGCGAACGTTCGTTCCCGAAGAGGACAAACCGGGGACGATAAGCGTCGCGGTCATCAGCCACGGACTGTGGAAGCGCCGCTTCGGATCGGACCTCGCCATTGTCGGGAAACAGGTCCAGATCAGTTCACGACCCATCACTGTCATCGGTGTGATGCCGTCCGGATTTGAATTCCCGGAACAAACCCAAATTTGGGTGACGAGCGCGGTCAACGTCTCAGAAGAGCCGCGCGATAACCGCTCATATTCGGCAATCGCCCGTCTGAATACCGGTATCGATCTCAAGCAGGCGCAGTCGCGCATCAGCGCGATCAACGCGCAACACGCGAAGGAATTTCCCGACACGAACAAAGGCTGGGACGCCTACCTCTCGGTTCTTCACGAACGGATGGTGCGTCAGATAAAACCGTCGCTCCTTGCACTCCTGGGCGCGGTTGGGTTCGTCCTCCTGATCGCCTGCGCGAACGTGGCCAATCTTCTCCTCGCGCGTGGCGCCGCGCGACAAAAGGAAATCGCAGTCCGCGCCGCGATGGGCGCGAGCCGGGGCCGAGTCGTCAGACAAATGCTCACCGAGAGTATTTTGCTTTCCGCGATCGGCGGCGTTGCGGGGCTGCTCCTGAGCGTCTGGCTTACCGACGTGCTTCTTTCGATCGTTCCGGAAGGCGCGCCGCGAATGGAGCAGGTTGGAATTGATTATCGCGTACTCGCTTTCGCGTTGGGCATCTCGGCGCTCACTGGCATCCTGTTCGGCCTCGTGCCCGCGCTGCAGGCTTCGAAGCTCGACGTCACCAGCTCACTTAAAGAAGGCGGCCGGACGGGCGAAGGTCATCGTCGCACTAGCGTGCGAAGCCTGTTGTTGATCGGCGAAGTCGCGCTCTCTCTGGTCCTGCTGGTCGGCGCCGGATTGCTCATCAAGAGCTTCGTGCGTCTCCAGGAAGTGCGGCCCGGCTTCAATCCGCACAATGTTCTCATGGCTTCGGTGGCGTTGCCCGGCGCGAAATACAAGGGTCAACAGTTTGCAGAATTTTTCCGCCATCTGAAAGAACGGCTTGAAGCAGTGCCCGGCGTGCAGGCGGTCGGCGGTGCCATCAACCTGCCGCTCGGCGCGAGCAATTACGGCATCGGACGCGCTTTCATCCCGGAAGGCCGGCCGTTGAGCGTGGATGAAGCATCCGACTCGAGCTTTTCCACGATTACGGGGGATTATTTTCGGGCGCTTCAGATTCCGATACTTGCAGGACGCAGCTTCGAATTACGCGATAATGCCGAAGCGCCAAAAGTCGTGATCGTCAACGAATCCGCGGCAAAACGTCACTTCGGTTCGCCCTCGGCGGCGATTGGCAAACGCCTCAGCATCTGGCGCGATGAAAAATTCATGCGCGAAATCGTTGGAGTGGTTGGCGACACGAAGGCGAGTTCTCTCACCGGAGAGAGCGGCGCGCAAATTTACGTGCCGCACGCCCAGGACCCTCAGTGGAATTTCATGGCGATGGTGATTCGAACCGCCGGCGATCCGGCCGCTTTCGCTACCACCTTGCGACGCGAAGTGCAGGCGCTCGACAAAGACCAGCCAATCTACAACGTCCGCACGATGGACGATGTCGTCATGAACTCGTTAGGCACGCGTCGCGTCTCGATGCAGCTCTTCGCTGTTTTCGCCGGCGCGGCCTTGCTCCTCGCCGCCCTCGGCATTTACGGAGTGATGGCTTACTCCGTCACGCAACGCACCCATGAAATTGGGATTCGAATGGCGCTCGGCGCGCAGAAATCGGATGTCCTTGGGCTGGTTATTCGGCAGGGAATGACGTTGTCGGTAATCGGCGTCGTGGTCGGCATCGTGGGCGCCTTCGCCCTCACGCGACTGATCGCGAGCCTGCTCTTTGGCGTGGAGGCAACCGATCCATTAACCTTCCTAGCAATTCCGTTGTTGCTCCTTTTCGTCGCGCTGGTCGCTTGCTATTTGCCCGCGCGTCGCGCCGCACTGCTCGACCCAAAGATCGCCCTCGCTCATGCCTGATTGAAGATGAGCGTAAACCGTTTCTGCCTGTTTTGTTTCTGCCTGGCCCTGTCGCGCCCGCTCGCCGCTGAGACGACACCGAGTCTGTCTCCGGCCGCGATGCAAAAGATCGATGGCGCCGTCGAAGCCTGGAGATCCCAGAGCGGCGCGCCGGCCTTATCGCTCGCTGTCGTGATCGACAACCAATTGGCGTTCTCGAAGGGATACGGCCTGGCTGATCTGGAGAAGGAAATCGCCGCGCGAAACGACACCGTCTATCGTCTCGCGTCTCTCACGAAATCGCTGACCGCGATCGCTGTGATGCAGTTGGTGGAAGGAGGGAAACTGGACCTCGATGCGCCGATCCAAAAATACTGTCCGATTTTTCCAGAAAAGCAGTGGCCTGTGACATCGCGGCAGCTTCTGACGCACTTGGCCGGGATTCGCCACAACAAATGGAGCGAGAGGAGCAGCACTCAGCATTTCGCGAACATCAATGATTCGGTAAGAGTGTTTAAAGACGATGCGCTCTTATCCGAGCCCGGGACGAAGTATTTCTATTCGACCCAGGGGTATGTGCTGCTGGGCTGCGCCATCGAGGGTGCGTCCGGGATGCCGTATCTCCAATATATGGCGGACCACATCTTCAAGCCGGCCGGGATGACGCAGACGACCGTCGACGATTCCAGTCTCAATGTCCCGAACCGCGCCGTCGGCTACCGCACGGGTCTGTTCGGTTTCTCCTGGCTGAACTGGCTGCGTGGACTCCATGAGGCTCCGCCGCACGATACCAGCATCAAGATCCCCGCTGGCGGCCTGCTCTCTACCGTCGACGACATGGCGCGCTTTGCGATCGCCGTGATGAGCGGGCAACTGGTCCAGCCGGACACGCTCACGAAAATGTGGACCAAACCAAAAACGCGCGACGGAAAGGAGTCCGAATATGGTTTCGGGTTTTTGATCGGCGAAAAAAATGGGCAGCTGCGGGTTTACAACGATGGCAGCCAGGCCGGGACGCGAACTTTTCTCTTCATGATGCCGCAGCAGAAATTTGCTATTTGCCTGATGACTAATCTTGAAAGAGCCGATTGCGAAACATTGACGCCAACCATCCGGGAGGTCGTCCTGAAATGACGCCGTCCGGGCGATTTCCTCGCGGGCCGAAACGGATTACATACCAACAACATGATTAAACTTAAACACCTCGAACGCTTCTATCCGCTCGCGAAAGGGAAATTCTTTTACGTCCTGCGCGACATCAACCTGGAGGTGAACGAAGGCGACTTCGTCTCCATCATGGGCCCGTCGGGCGCAGGCAAGTCATCGTTGCTTCACGTCCTCGGCATGCACGATCACGCCTGGAGCGGCGAATATTTTTTCGACGACGTCGCTGTTAACAACTTAAAGCCGAAAGAGCGCGCCGCACTTCGGAACGAAAAGATCGGCTTCGTTTTCCAAGCCTATCATCTTCTCGACGACCTTACCGTTTACGAGAATCTCGACATCCCGCTTTCGTATCGGCACGTCAGCAAAGCCGGGCGCGATTCGATCGTCTGCGACACGCTCGATAAGTTTCACATCGTCGGAAAGAAGGACCTGTATCCGCGCCAGTTATCCGGCGGCCAGCAACAGCTCGTCAGCATCGCGCGCGCGATGGTTGCGAACCCGAAGCTGATCCTGGCCGACGAGCCGACCGGCAATCTCCATTCGGACCAGGGGAAGGAAATCATGGAGATGTTCAAGAGCCTGAACGAGCAGGGGACGACGATCATCCAGGTCACGCACTCGGATGTGAATGCGGCTTACGGGAATCGCATCATCCAGCTGCGCGACGGATTCATCGTATGAAGCTCCAAGCATCAAGATCCAAGCTCCAGAGAAGCTCCAAGCTCCAAACAGCAAAACTCGCTGCTGAGCCTTTGGAGCTTGGTGTTTGGAATTTCCCTGGAGCTTGGTGCTTGGAATTTGGAGTTTTTTTATGATCACCGACCTCAAATACGCGTTCCGGATGCTGATCAAAGCGCCGGTCTTTGCAGTCATCGCCATCCTTACTCTCGCGCTCGGTATCGGCGCGAACAGCGCGATCTTCAGTGTGATCGACACCGTTCTGCTACGGCCGCTCCCGTTCAAGAACCCGGATGAGATCGTCAACATTTGGGGACGCTACGCGAACGACAACGGAAACGTCCGTGGCAACGTCCACTCGTTTCCGGACTACCTGGACCTTCGCGATCAAAGCCAGACGATCGCGGCGATGGCCGCTTATACGCGGACCGGCGGAACGTTGTCGCTCACCGAGGATGCCAAGGCGCTCGAAGGGATCGCGATTACACCGGAGGTGTTTGATGTCCTGGGCGTCCAACCGCTGCTCGGCCGCGGATTCACGAAGGAAGATGCAAAAAACGAAGCTGACCGGGTGGTCGTCCTGACTTATCCGCTTTGGAAAAGTGCGTTCGGCAGCGATCCCAAAATCATTGGGCAAAAGATCACGCTCTCGGCCCGCCCGCACACCGTTATCGGCGTGATGCCTCCGGGGTGGAAATTTCCGATCGAGGATGAACACATCGATTATGCGCTGCCACTCGAGTATCTCGGACAGCAATATCTAGGTAACCGCGGCTCTCACTTTTTAACCGTGGTCGGACGGCTCAAACCGGGTGTCGGGGTCAAGACGGCAGAAGCGGAGCTGACCGCGATCGCGAGCCGGCTCTCGAAGCAATATCCCGATACGAACCTGAACTTCACCGGAACGGCGGTCGTGAAACTGCATTCCGATATCGTCGGCGACGTTCGTCCCGCATTGATGGTTCTTCTGGGTGCCGTTGCCCTGGTTCTGCTCATCGCGTGCGCGAATGTGGCGAACCTTCTCCTGGCGCGCGCGGCTTCGCGCAGTCGCGAGATCGCGATCCGAACGGCCCTCGGCGCCAGTCGCGCGCTCGTCGTTCGCCAATTGCTTTGCGAAAGTTTGCTCCTCGCACTTCTCGGCGGCAGCGCCGGATTGCTTCTCGCCTGGTGGGGCGTCGATCTGCTCAGCGCTGCAGGTCCGCAAGGGTTACCCCACCTGGGCCAGATCAAAGTGAACGCAGCCGTTTGTTTATTCACGTTCGTGCTCGCGATCGGAAGCACGCTGCTTTTCGGTCTTATTCCGGCCCTGCAAGTTTCGCGGCCCGCGGTGAATGAGTCGCTGCAACAAGGAGCGAAAGGTTCCACCGGGGGATTGCACACCAATCGGCTCCGCGCATTTCTCGTCGTCTCGCAGGTCTCGCTTTCGCTTCTCCTCCTGGCCGGCGCTGGCTTGTTGATCAAGAGCTTCTTCAATTTGCGCGCGACCAATCCCGGTTTCGATCCGGTGCGCGTTCTGACCATGTCGATCAATCTGCCGCGAATCCGTTATCCCGAGGTCGATCAACAAATCCGCACCTACGATGCGATCCTGGATAAGCTCGCGGCCATTCCCGGAGTCGAATCGGCCGGCGGCGTCAATCCAATTCCGCTGGGTGATAATCAGCGAAGCTCTTCCTTCATGCCGAGCGGTGCCGCGCCCTTGCCGCGCGGCAATCACCCGGGCGGCAGTTACCTGCTCGTCAAACCGGATTACTTCCAGACGATGAAGATCCCGGTCCTGCAAGGCCGCGCCATCAGCCGGACGGACACGAAAGACTCGCCGATCGTGATCATGATCAACGAAGCGTTCGCCCAGAAACATTTCGCGGGAAAAAACCCAATCGGTCAGCAGGTGATGGTCGACCAGCCGGAAAACAAGTTCCTGACTTACGAAGTAGTAGGCGTAGTCGCGAATACGCGCCACGATTCGCTCGCCGCGCCACAGGGTCCCGAAATGTATGTGCCATTCGCGCAGGACCCCGGACGCAGCCTTGATATTGTGCTGCGGGTTAGCTCGACGAATCTCGTTGGCCTGAATGCCGACGTGAAGCGCGCCCTTCACGAGGTCGACAAGGATATTTATGTGCCGGCGCTGAAGCCGATGACGACATTCGTTGACACGCATCTCGCCCAACCGCGGTTCAACATGATGCTGCTCGGAGTCTTCGCGGCGGTCGCCATGGTGCTTGCCGCGATTGGAATTTACGGCGTGATCGCCTACAGCGTCACGCAGCGCACGCGTGAGATCGGAATTCGGATGGCGCTCGGCGCGCAAAAAACCCAAATGCTCGGAATGGTTTTGCGCCAGAGCATGACGCTCGTGATCATCGGCATCGTCATCGGGTTTCTGGTTGCGCTCGGGGTTACCCGCGTGATGGCGACATTGCTTTACGGCGTCGGCGCGAACGACGCTTCGATTTACGCGGTCGTGATTACGCTGCTCGGCGCTGCTGCATTGCTCGCCAGTTACGTGCCCGCCCGTCGCGCCATGAAAGTCGATCCCATGGTGGCGTTGCGCTACGAGTAGCGCAAATGACGAAGCACGAATGACGAATGACGAATTAATGACGAAGCCCGAAGTCCAAAAGGGGCGAGTCACGATCATTCGTTATTTGGTCATTCCTTCGTCATTCGTCATTCGGAATTCGTCATTATCCTTATGATTCCCGATCTCAAATACGCCTTCCGCACGCTCTCAAAGACCCCCGGCTTTACTTTCATCGCTGTCGTCACGCTCGCGCTCGGGATCGGACTGAACACGGCGATCTTCAGTTTGATCAACGACCTGTTCCTGCGCGGTCTTTCCTTTAAAGAACCGCAGCGCGTGGTCCACATGTATTCGAACGCGCGCGAGCGAAACCTGCTCGAGCTCGCCGTCTCCGTGCCGCGCTTCCAGCACTACCGCGAATCGCAGACCGTCTTCGACGGCTTCGCGGCGGAAAGCGTGACCGCTTTCACCCTGACCGGCCTGGGCGATGCGGTCCAAATCTTCGGCGGGCGCGCGACGTGGGATTATTTCGATGTTCTCGGCATTAAACCGATCCGCGGGCGCAATTTTCTCCCGGCGGAAGAACAGAGCGCCGATGTTGCGCTAGTGACGGAGAACTTTTGGCGGAATCGGACCGGGGGCGATCCAAACATTGTCGGCCGCGGAGTCACGCTCGATGGCGTGCTCTACACGATCGTGGGCGTGATTCCGAACCTGCCGTTTTCCTGGGTCGGGCCCGCCGCCGAAGTCTGGACGACGAAACCGTATTTCATTCCGGGAATTCCGAACGACCGAATCATGCGCGGCTCCGGTGTGCTCCGGGTTGTGGGCCGGTTGAAACCAGGGATGACGTTGGAGCAGGCGCGCGCCGCCATGCCCGCGCTCGAGCAAAGCTATCGCGCCCAATATCCAGGCAAGATCGACAGCTCGTCGGTGATGACGTTGAAGACCTTGCCCGATGACACGACCGGAAGTTTGCGGCCGGCCTTCGCGATTCTGCTCGCCGCGGTTGCCTTCGTTTTGCTGATCGCGTGCAGCAATGTCGCGAACCTGCTTCTCGTTAGGTTTAGCGGACGACGGCGCGAGATCGCGTTGCGCATGGCGATCGGCGCGCCGCGCGGAAGTGTGGTCAGGCTATTCGTCCTCGAGAGCTTGCTCGTAAGTCTGCTCGCCGGGATCCTCGGCGTTCTTCTTGCCTGGTACATCGTTCCAATTATTCCGCGCATGGCGGCGAACTTCCTGCCGTTCGATCCGGACGTGCGCGTCGACCTTTCGCTGCCCGTGCTCGGGTTTACCATTGCGATGTCGGTTCTCACTGGCCTCGCGATGGGAATTTATCCGGCCGTTCAAAGCGCAAAGGCCGATCTGGTCGAAGGCTTGAAGGAAGGCGGTCGCGGTTCGAGCGGCAGCGCGCATCAATTGCGTTTCCGCAAAATCCTGATAGGCGCGCAAGTCGCATTTTCCGTGACGTTGCTCGCAGGCGCGGCCTTGCTGATCACCAGCTTCGTGCGCTTGAGCCAGCAAAATATCGGGTATCGCACAGACGACGTTTGGTTCGGGTTCATTACGCTGCCCGACGCGCGCTATCCCGATCTGGGCGCGCGGCAGCGTTTCGCGGAACAAGCCCTCGCCGCCTTGCGCGATGTGCCCGGTCTACAGAGCGCAACCCTGAGCGCCGACATCCCGCTCTTTCCCGGGGCCGGCAGCAATTTCCTTTACACGCGCACCGATGGCGAGATCTTGCCGATCGATAAGCGCGCCGCAGCCGCCGGCCACAATATTGCGCCGGATTACTTGAAGATGTGGGGAATTCCGCTTCTGGCCGGTCGCGGATTCGACGAACACGACACCGCCGATAGTCCGAAGGTGATCCTGATCAGCCAGGGCGGCGCGAAGAAGATTTTTGGGAATGAAAATCCGATCGGCAAGACCCTCCTCATCGGGAGCGCGAGTCTGCCGGCGGAAATTGTCGGCGTGGTCGGCGATGTCCGTTCGCGGAAAGTCGGCGAGTCCGATGACGTCGAGCTCTATCGCCCGTGGGCGCAGGAAAATTTCCCGTTCCTCGGCATATACGTCCGCAGCAATCTCACCGTCGACGCGGTGACGAAGTTGGTGCGTTCAGCCGTCGCGAAGGTCGATCCTGGTCTTGCCATCGCGATTCCGCAATCGATGAACACGATTGTGGCGCAGGCGATCGGGCAGTCACGTCTCATGATGTGGCTCCTTGCGATCTTCGCGGCAGTTGCGCTGTTGCTCGCCAGCATCGGAATCTACGGCGCAGTCGCCTACAGCGTTGCGCAACGCACGGGCGAGATCGGCGTGCGAATGGCGCTCGGCGCGCAAGCGACCGACATTTTGCGGTTGGTCCTTAGTCAGGGAGTGCGACCGGTGATCTTCGGATTAATCGCCGGCCTCGCAGCGGCACTGGCGCTTGGCCGCCTGATCGCCTCTCAACTTTACCAAACCTCGGCGCACAATCCGCTTCTCCTCGCTGCCACGATTTTTCTTCTCCTCCTTGCCGCTTTGCTCGCGTGCCTTTTTCCTGCGCGGCGCGCCATGAAAGTCGATCCCATCATTGCGCTTCGTTATGAATGACCTGAAATACGCCTTCCGCACTCTTGTTAAATCACCGGCCTTCACCCTCGTTGCGATCCTGACCCTCGCGCTCGGCATCGGCGCGTCCGCTGCGATCTTCAGTGTGCTCGACGCGGTGTTGCTGCGGCCAATGCCTTATCCGAACCAGGAACGACTCGGCGAAGTCAGCGAGCTGAATGAATCCGGACACGGCATGCCGTTCGCCGAGCCGAATTTTAACGATCTCGTCGCGCGAAATCACAGTTTCGAAGCAGTTGCTGCTTACACCCGCAGCCCGGACGCGGTCGCTGGCGGGATCGAGCCGGTGCGGACGAATCTTTCCGGCGTCTCCGCGGATTTCTTCCGCGTCCTCGGTGTGACGCCCACGATTGGCCGCCTGTTTTCGCCGGAAACCTTGGGTGAAGAAAAGCAGGTCGCAGTGGTGAGCTACGGTTTTTGGAAGAAGCAACTGGAAGGGCGCCCGAATTTGGAAGGAACGTCGCTTCGTTTCGGCAATCGCAGTTTCGCGGTCATCGGCGTCCTGCCGTCGCAGAGAGAGTTTCCGGCCGGCGTTGATGTTTGGTTTCCGTTCGCCGCCCTTTATCCGCCGTATGAATCGCGCACGGCGCATAATTTTCGCGTCATCGCCCGTTTGCGGCCCGCGGTTTCTTTTGAACAGGCGAAAACCGAAGTGGCCGCGATTGGCCGCGCGCTGAAATTGGAGCACGGCTCGCAAACCGATGCCGCGAGTTTCGGTTTGCTTTCGTTCCGCGAACGATTCGTGCGCGATGTCCGCGGGATGCTGTTCGTTCTGAGCGGCGCCGTCGGCTTGTTGCTTGCGATTGCCTGCTCGAACGTCGCGAATCTTCTTCTCGTTCGCGCCGCGGCGCGCCGCAAGGAAGTGGCATTGCGCGCGGCGCTTGGGGCATCGCGCGCGAGATTGGCGCGGCAATTTATCGCCGAAGCATTGGTGCTCACCCTGGCTGCAGGCGCGCTCGGAACCTTGCTGGCCTCGTGGAGTGTGCAGCTGATCGTCGGTCTTTATCATGGCAACCTGCCGCGCGTCGGCGAGATCGGCGTAAGCCCGAATGTGTTGCTCTTTAGCGTCGCGATTTCCCTGGTGATCTCGATTGCACTCGGCTTCGTGCCGATCGTTTACGCGTCTCGCCGCCAGCTCCAAAATGATTTACAGGACGCGGGCCGCGGCAGTTCCAGTTCGCAGACTCGCGCGCGCCACGTTCTCATCGTGGCGCAAGTCGCATTGACCTTGATGTTGCTCGTCGGCGCCGGATTACTCGGGCGCAGTTTTCAGCGGCTCGTTTCGGTTGATCCCGGGTTTCGCGCGGAAAGCGTGGTCGCGATGACGGTTTTGCTGCCGCAACCGGAAGACGAATCCAAAATGCGTGCGCTCGGGCAATTTCATCATCGCCTGTTCGAACGGATCACTGCGTTGCCGGGGGTGACGAATGTCGGCGGCACGAGCGCATTGCCGATGAGCGGCAACGGCGCCAACGGAACGTTCATCGAGGAACGCGGCGGCAAACCCGCGACCACGATGCAGGAACTGATCAAACAATTCGACGCGCTTTCGCCGAGCGAACGGTCACGCGACGCCGATTATCGAACCGCGAGCGCCGGTTATTTTGGCGCCATGGGGATCCCGTTAATTCGCGGTCGGCTTTTCCAGGAGAGCGACGGACCCGACGCGCCGCACGTCGCAGTCGTGAGTGAATCGCTCGCGAAACAGTACTGGCCTAACGACGACGCAATCGGAAAACAGATCCAATACGGAAACATGGATGGCGACCTGCATGTCCTGAACATCGTCGGCGTTGTCGGCGATGTCCGGGACAACGGGCTCGATCGCGACCCGCGCCCGACGGTTTACACCAATTATTTTCAGCGTCCGGCTTCGACTTCGGAATTTTCCATTGTGGCGCGCGCTCATGGGGACGTCGCCAGCCTGACGAGCGCGATGCGCCGCGAAGCCCGCGCCTTGAATCCGGAAATGCCGACGAAATTCGAAACAATCGAGCAGATCGTTTCCGCGTCGTTCGATAACCGGCGCTTCAGCATGGTCATGCTTGGGATTTTCGCCGGGTCCGCGCTTCTTCTCGCGATGGTGGGACTTTATGGGGTGATGGCTTACATCACGGCGCAACGCACCCATGAGATCGGAATTCGGATGGCGCTCGGCGCCCAGCGTGTCGATATGTTGCGCATGATTTTTCGGCAAAGTTTCACGCTCGTCCTGTTCGGCGTCGCCGTGGGCATTCTGGCGTCGATCGGTCTGACGCGATTGCTGAGGACGATGCTCTACGGTGTGGAGGCGACCGACGTTGTGACCTACGGGAGCGTGATCGGTTTGCTCATCGTCGCGGCCGCTCTCGCCAGCTACATCCCCGCGCGCCGCGCCATGAAAATCGATCCGATGGTGGCGCTGCGGTATGAATAATGTCCGGCGTTTGATTCTCGCGCCGGTGATCATGCTGCTGGCGCGAACGGCGTTCGCCGTCGAACCGCTCGAAGAAATTGTCGAGCAGAAATACGACGTAAATTCCGATGCGACGCTGAGCGTGGAAAATATTGACGGCTCGATTCGCGTTTACGCGGCGGACAAGCCGGAGATTCGGATCCAGGCGATCAAGAAAGCGTACAATCCGGAGCGATTGCAGGGAATCGTGGTCGACGTCAAAGCGAGCCAAAGCGGCGTCGCCATCACCACGAGTTTTCCGCCGCGGGAAAACGCGTTGAGCGATCGTTCCGGCACGGTCGATTACATCATCGTGGTGCCACAGGCGGCGCGAATCACGGATCTCAAACTCACAAACGGCGAAATTGTCGTCGAGGGACTGCGCAATGGCGGCAAGGCGAAGGCGCACCTCGTGAACGGCTGGCTCGCCGGCCATAATTGTTTCGGCGACCTTGATCTCACCGTGGAGACGGGTCGGCTCGAAGTAGTCTATGATTGGTGGGAGAACCACGAGTCCGCGATCAAAGCCGCCAGCACGCGTGGAAACATCCGCGCGATTTTTCCCAGCGACGCGTCGTTCAATCTCAGTGCGACCGCCACCGAAGGCCGCATTGCCAATGGATTCCAGTCGACGACAACAACCTCAAAGGACGTCGTGCATTCGGTTGCGGAAGTGATCGGATCGGAAGCGCAGACTGTCGTTTCCCTGGACGCGCGTCGCGGGAATATCCGGATCGACAAGATTTATTGAGCGCGCACTACTTCGATGCGCGCGCCAGTTCCTCGCGCATTTTCCGGTCTTGCTCGGCTTTCACGAGCAAACCGAGCCGGCGATAACATTGTTCGCGCTTCTGTAAAGCCAACACCGTCTGGGTTGTCTCGAGCGAGTGCGTAAACGAGTCGATGGCGGAAAGAATTTCGCCGCGCGCCATTTCCAGCTCTCCGCGATATTGCCAGGCCGTGGAAAAATTCGGATCGAGTTCCGTGGCGCGCTTGATTTGATCCAACGCTTCCTGGACGCGACCGAGTTTCGTCAGCGCGTAGCTCGCTTCCGCGCACGCGCCGGCGACTTTCGCATCGAGCTGCATCGCCGTTTGCGCGTCCTGCAACGCCAGCGCCGGTTGCCCAATTTCGTTCAGTTGCCAGGCGCGCGTCACATAAAGCTCCGCGTTGTTTCGCTCCGCCGAGATTTCCGAATCGAGCCGGCCGACAGTTTCGAGAAACTCGAAGGTTAACGCTTCGAGCCGGACCAACTTGTTGACGCCGAGCTTCTCGCATTCGTCCGACCGGCCGAGAGCGATCAAAGCCAGGGCCTGAAATAATTTTGGCCGCACGGCCCACGTCCCAATTCTTCCAGCGATTTCCGCATCTTCCAGCGCCAGTTCCAGGTCATCGGCGCGGAGGAATAACAGCGCGCGATCGGCGAGCAGGCCGGGATCGTTCGGCGAAATGGCGAGCGCGGAATCGAGCTCGCGAATGGCGTTTAACGATTTCTCGAGGCGCGCGAACAACTTCGCACCGCGCATGACTTCAGGATC
>DASQPH010000068.1:0-4160 GCA_035644055.1 Chthoniobacterales bacterium | reverse complement strand
ACCTTCTATAACCGCACCAGACTCCACTCCAGTCTTGCTTATCAAAGTCCGATCGCTTTTGAATCCCAACTAAACCAACCTACAAATTGATCCCTAATTCACTGTCCGAAGAACCAGGGCAAGCCCACTCTGACCCCTTTCACCCTTTCTAATATAGTCCTTGTAGGGCGACCGCATCGGTTGCCATAACGTTCCGAAGCGGCAAGCGGAGCGCTTGCTCTACAATTCATTGGTGGGGGCCGCCCCGCGCCTACCGCTTCTGCATCGAGCCCTTGTCTTTGCGCAAGGTCTTTTGCTTCATCGACACGATCCGTGGGACTCCGTCGCCATCTATCGTGATCTGGAGATCGACCGCCACCGCGCCATTGATCCATTCGCCCCGGCTCGCATTCTCCACGTAGTAATCGTGCTCGAAGCTTGCGGTATAACTGTGATTCTTCGCTTTCTCGCCCAGCCGAACGTCGCCCCGAATCGTGGCCCGGCGTGATGGCCATCGGGCATTGTAGTACTCAATGTCCCGCCGCATGGCGTCACTTGATTTCTTGCCTTCTTCAAACAGATCGACAGTCGGCGCATAGAACGAAACGGCGAGATCGACATCGTTCGTCTCATTGCTGGCGATGAAGTTATGAACGAACTCGTCGATCCACATCTGCCAGGCGCGATCGTTCCGCGGCACCGGCGCTTTCTGGTTCGATCCCGTCGGGCTCGGAGAAGGAAGAGGCGTGGGTGATGATCGTTCCGGTGTAGGTGACGGCGAAGGCGAAGGCGAAGGCGATGGTGATGGTGATGGTGATGGAATCGGCGATGGTGAAGCGCTGAGAACGGGCGCCGAAGTTTGCTGTGGTGTGGGCGAGGGAGCGATCGGCACGACAACGTCGGTTTTCTTTTGCGAGCGAAATACTGCGAACGCGATCAGAACGACCGCCAAAACGACGGCGGCAATTACAAACAGTTTCCAGCGTGGCGCCGGTTTCCTGTCGTCCAGCGGCGCCTTCTGTTTCATTGCCACTTCGGCTGGCGGCTTTTCGACGTCAGCGGATTGGGTGAGCAATTCCTTGATCGCGGAGGCAACCGCGGGGATGTGTTTGGAGACGGGATGAGAGAACGCGTCGAGCCAGTGTGGCGTGCTCAGATAGTACCGGAGATCGTCGCTCAACGGAATGTCCTCGATCCGCAGCCGGACAATCGGCAGGTGGCAATCGACGGCGAGCTGCACTTCGCGCAGCACTTGTTCCGAGCTATTGGAGTGCCGCGAAAAAATAAGCAGCATCACTTTGCTCTGTTGAATCGCGCGGGTTATTTCGCCCGGAAAAGATTTCCCGGGCCGGACGTCGCGGGGCGCGATCCAGCAGCGGATGCCGCCCTGCTCGAGCGCAGCACAAATCGTCTCCGAAACTTTCTTGTCCTGCGCCGAATGGGAAATGAAAACGTCGCGTGGCATGGGCGGTCGGCTCCGGTTTTACTTATTCCCTCGCGAACCAGCAACGGAATTGATGCCCGCGACGACCAGGGCGCGAGACGCGTGACTTGTTCCGGGAAGTTGTAGTAGATGAGGCATGCAATTGCGATTGATCAGCGCGCTCGGCCTGGTGGCGATGCTCGCGTGTGCGTGGCTCCTGTCCAATAACCGCAAGCTCTTTCCCTGGCGCACGGTCATCTGGGGAATGCTCCTCCAATTCGTCTTCGCGATTTTCATTTTGAAAACGCCGATCGGCCTGCGGCTTTTCCAGGGCGCGCAGGTCGTGATGGACCAGCTCAACGCTTACGCCTACGACGGCGCGAAGATGGTCTTTGGTCCGTTGGCTGACGGCGAAATGCTGCGCAAGACGTTTGGTCCGACAGGCGGCTACGTTTTCGCGATCTCAGTCACGGCGACGATCATCCTGATCTCGTCGCTCTCGTCGCTGCTTTATTATTGGGGCCTCCTGCAAAAAGTCGTCGCGGGAATGGCGTGGGTGATGATGAAAACGATGCGAACGAGCGGGAGCGAAAGTCTGGCCGGCGCCAGCAATATTTTTCTCGGCCAGACCGAAGCCGCGCTCGTGATCAAACCGTACCTCCCGAAGATGACGCAGAGCGAGATGATGGCCTTGATGGTGACCGGTTTTTCCACGATCGCAACGGGAGTGATGGCGGTTTACGCCGGCATGGAAGGCTTGAGCGCGGGCCACATTCTGACGGCGTCGGTCCTGGGCGCGCCGGCGGGATTGCTCGTCTCCAAGGTGATGTTTCCCGAAACCGAACCGAGCGAAACGGGCGAGCGTTGCCATTTCGAAACCAAGCGCACCGCCACGAACAGCATCGACGCGCTTTGCACCGGGGCGAGCGAAGGCGTGATGCTGTCGATCAACGTCATGGCAATGCTGGTCGCGTTCGTCGCGGTGGTGGCGCTGTTAAAT
Organism: Chthoniobacterales bacterium; assembly: GCA_035644055.1. GTDB lineage: Bacteria > Verrucomicrobiota > Verrucomicrobiia > Chthoniobacterales > UBA10450 > AV80. Next base: position 1,758 of record DASQPH010000068.1, on the reverse strand, counting down.
GGCCTGATCGTCTGGCCCCAAAATGCCCTGGGAATCGCGGCGCCGTTCACGATCCAGCAAGTGCTCGGTTGGGCGAACGCGCCCTTCGCCTGGCTCATGGGCGTGCCATGGAACGACTGCCCGTTCATCGGCCAGATCCTGGGCGAACGCATCGTGCTTAACGAATTTGTTGGCTATCTCGATCTATCCAATTTCGTGAAGACTCATCCGGGCGCGGTCGATCCGCGTTCCGTCACGCTCGCAAGTTATGCGCTGTGCGGTTTCGCGAATTTTTCCAGTATCGCCATTCAGATTGGCGGCATCGGCGCGCTCTCCCCGGGGCGTCGCCACGATCTGGCGCGGCTCGGTTTTCGCGCCATGATCGCGGGAGTGCTGGCCTGTTACCTCATGACCACGGTCGTGGGCGTGATCATCTGAACGTCGCTGTGTTCGCAACGCGTCCGTATATGTCGCAAAACTTTTTTTGCGAAACTTCACATTTCTTCTTGGCGCGCGGTGATGGTTTTGCATACAACACAGTCAACCCAAGGAGGATTCCGTCTTAACCCGAGTTGTCTCCGTCTTAATCCAAATGAAAAACCTCGCCTTAACCACGATCGCACTATGTACATTCGCCGCCTTGCTCGCGCTTCCCACGCGAACATTCGCCCAGGGCACCACCACCTCGTCGCTCGGCGGCAAAGTCACTGACGCTTCCGGTAATCCGGTCGTCGGCGCGCAAATCACCATCGTCGATACCTCCTCCGGAACGCGTTACGACACCGTCAGCCGGGCGGGTGGCCGCTGGGATGTTTCCAACATTCTCGCCGGCGGACCGTATCGCGTCACCGCCACCGCGAACGGTCAGACCCGATCGAAATCAGGAATCTTCACGCAACTGTCGCAAACGACCGATGTAAATTTGCAGCTGGGCGCGGGAGCCGGACCGCAAGCGCCGGCTCCGACTGTGAGTGAGGAGGGCGCGGTTACCACCGAGCGCATCACTGTCCAGGGAACTGGGATCGACGATCTGTATGCGTCGGATCGGACCGGAACGAGCACCTACGTCGACAAGAAAGAGATCAACAATCTGCCGACGATTACCCGCAGCCTGAACGATTACATTCGCCTCACGCCGCAGATCAGCACGCTCGGCCGCCAGGGCGCGTCCGCCGCGGGACAGAACAACCGTTCGAACAATATCCAGATCGACGGCGCGACCATCAGCGACGCATTCGGCCTCGCCACCGCGGGTGGCGGCACGGGCGCGCCGACGGAAAGTGCCGAGCCGATCAGCCTCGACAATATCGCTCAGTTCCGGGTGAACATCGCGCCATTCGACGTCCGCGAGAGCAATTTCTCCGGCGCCTCAATCAACGGCATTACGCGGAGCGGTGACAATCAGTTCCACGGATCGTTTTACGGCTTTTGGCGCGACGAGAATCTGGTCGGCGACGGTTCCGCCATCCGGCAGCCGATCGCGGCTTTCCATGAAAACACTTACGGCGCCTGGGTCTCCGGTCCGATTTTTAAAGACGTGCTCTTCTTCGTTCTCAGCTACGAAGGCAAACGCGCCACTGTTCCGATTCAAGGAGACACCTCGAGATTTCGGCTCACCGGCACGGGCAGCGTCCAGGAGATTATCGACATCACTAGGAGCCAGTATCCTACCAATGCTCCCGGATTTGACCCTGGCAGCATCGGCCCGGAGAGCACGACCATCAATGACGACAAGTATTTCCTGAAGCTCGACTGGAACGTGCTCCCCGGCCATCACGC
>DASQPH010000067.1:0-27207 GCA_035644055.1 Chthoniobacterales bacterium | reverse complement strand
CACGACCGCCTTCATTAAAAACTTAAAGGCGACACCGAACACGATCCCGATAACGAGGGTGCGCGCCCAACTCCGCGGTCGGACATAACCGATCTCGCGCCACGGCGTCTGGGAGAGCGACACCCACGCCAGCACAAGGATGGCGCTGAGCGGAACAACGAGAAAATTCCCAGCGAGGATTATCAGGATCGAGACGATTCCGAGCGAACCGAAACCGCGCAGCTGCGCGGAGACTCGCTCATCGGGGGACTCGTTCGTCACGGCCGCTCCGTCAGAATCTTCGCGAACCGCCAGACGTCGTGGAACGAATTGTAGAGCGGAGTCGGCGCGGCGCGAATAACGTTCGGCTCGCGGAAATCGGCTTTCACGCCGGCGGCTTCGAGTTTCTTCTGGAGCTCTTTCGGATTTTCGTGCGCCAGGATCGACAACTGGCAGCCGCGCGCTTCCGGATCGCGCGGAGTGATCACGGTGAAGCGATTTGTTCCCGCGCGCTCCAGAAGAAACTCGAGATAACCGGTAAGCTTTTTCGATTTCTCCCGGAGCGGTTGCATCCCGCCCGCTTGATCGAAAACGGCGAGCGACGCGAGCAACGGCGCCATTGAGAAAATCGGCGGGTTGCTGATTTGCCAACCGTCCGCCGACGCGACCGGAATAAACTCTGGTTCGAGCTGCATGCGGAAACGGGTGTTGGGATCGTTGCCGAACCAGCCGGCGAGCCGCGGCAGCTCCGTGTTCGTGGCGTGACGCTCGTGAACGAACGCGCCGGCGACCGCGCCCGGGCCGGAGTTCAAATACTTGTAGGAACACCAGACGGCGAAATCGACGTTCCAATCGTGCATCGACAACGGCACGTTGCCGACGGCATGCGCGAGATCGATGCCGACGGCCACGCCGTGCTTCTGCGCCGCGGTTGTGACCGCAGCGATGTCGAAGAACTGGCCGGTAAAAAAATTAACGCCGGCGAGCAGAACCACGGCAAGGCTGTCAGCGTTCTTCTCAATTAGAGCGACGATGTCTTCCGTGCGCACGGTCGCTTCGCCTTTACGCGGGCGCGCCAGGACGAGCGCCTCCCTCGGATCGAGGCCGTGCTGCCGAATCTGGGTTTTAATCGCGTAGGTGTCGGAAGGAAAAGCCGGATCTTCCATCAGGATTTTGAACCCCGAATGCTTTCGGGGCCGATAAAACGTCGCCATCATGAGATGGATGTTCACCGTAAGGCTGTTCATGCAGATCACCTCGACCGGCCTGGCGCCGACGATGCGCGCCATCGGCTCACGCAGATTTTCGTGATACGTATACCAGGGCGTCTCCGCCTCCAGATGCGCGTCCACGCCGAGCTGCGCCCAATCGTCCAGTTCCTGCTCGACGATCCGCCGCGCGGACTTGGGCATCAGGCCTAACGAGTTCCCGGCAAAATAAATCAGCGGTTGGCCGTTCTCTCCGAGGGGCAAATGAAACTTCTCGCGGAACGATCGCAGCGAATCTTCGGCGTCAAGTTGCCGCGCAAAATCTTCGTCAGCGGAAAAATTCATTGAACCGCAGATTACGCGGATTTCGCGGATTCAAAGAAAAGAAAGGCGCGTGGAGCGACCTTCATATCCGTGCCATCAGAGTTATCCGCGGTTAATTCCCTCCGGCAACTGCATGAACTCAATCGTGGTTCCGTCCGGATCGCGGACATAGATGACGCGTTTGCCGGCGTTCGGACCGATGGTCAGCGTCTGCGGTTTGCCGGCCGCGTTCCAACCCGAGGCGGCGACCTTTTCCAGCACAGCGTCCAGATCATCGACTGTGAGGGCGACATGGACTGATCCCACGTCGCACGGTCTCCCGTCGAGCTTCTTGCGGTCGGCCGGTGCGCGATACTCGAGCAATTCGATCTTGTGACCGGGCACTTTGACGACGGCGATCAGAATTTCGGCGCCGACGACGCCAGTGATCTGCTCGACCAGCTCGCCTTTTTGGTGAGCGCGATGCGAGAGCTCGAAGCCGAGGACATCGCGCCAGAATGCGAGCGAGCGTTCGACATCGGAAACGGTGATGCCGGTGTGATCGGCGGCGAGAATGCGGAAAGACATAGCGACAGAAAACGTCCAACGCCGAACCCGCCTCCGCAAGGGTACGGCGCGGCAAGTGCCCAACGTCCAATCTCGAATTCAGAGGGGCAGGACAAATTCATTGTGATTTTTGAAGAGGCGTTGCGAATCACCTTGGTAACGAAACATCCGATGCCTACATCTGTGGAAACCATGGCGCTGACCGTTGACGAAGAGGCGATCTTTCTCCGCCTGGTCGAGCAACACCGCGGGATCATTGGCAAAGTGGCGGCCGGTTACACCAGCAGCCACGCCGACCGGCACGATCTCGCCCAGGAGATCATGCTCCAATTGTGGAAGGCTTATCCCCGTTATTCGCCGGAGCGCGCGTTCGCCACCTGGATGTATCGGATCGCGCTCAACGTCGCGATTTCGTTCCTGCGCAAGAACACCAGGCCAATGCGGCAAACCGTTCCGCTCGCGGAAATCGACTACGATCCGGCCGCGGAATCATCAGCCCCGGAAGACGAACGCGTCCTTCTGCTCCAGGGCATTATTGCGACACTTGATCCGCTGAATCGCGCCCTTCTTCTCCTTTATCTCGACGATCACAGCTACCGCGAGATCGCTTCCATCCTTGGAATTACTGAAACCAACGTGGCGACAAAGTTGAGCCGCTTGAAGGAACGGCTCCGCCACGAACTCAACAAAAACTAAATCATGTCTGTCACCGAACTCGATGATCTCAAATCAGTCTGGCAAACCCTGAACCGGACCCTGGAACGGCAACACACTCTTGCGCTCCATCAGTTCAAGGAAACCAAAATGGCGCGGTTCCGTTCCGGGTTGCGCCCACTCGTCCTGGGGCAGCTCTTGCAACTCGTGATCGGCGTGGCCATCACTCTGGCGTCCGCCCAATTCTGGGTGAACCACATCGGCGCGCCTTTGCTGCTGATTTGTGGACTGTTTCTGCACGGCTACGGAATCATGTTCATCGCCTTCGGAGCTCGCGACCTTCTCCTGATTCGCCGGATCGACTACTCCGCGCCGGTGATCGATATTCAAAAGCAATTGGCTGAATTACGCGCGTGGCACATGCGCTCGGCGGCGTGGCACGGCCTCACCGGTTCGGTGGTGTGGCTGCCGGTGATGATCGTCCTGTTGCACCTGATGGGCGCTAACGTGTTAATCGATAAACCAACCAAGTTGGTCTGGTTGATTTCCACTGCTGCCATTTGTCTGCTTGTGAACTACGCCTTAATGCGTCTGGCGCGTTCTCCCGGAAAATGGGGCCGCGCCCTGCGAAACAATTGGATCGGCTTCAGCGTCAATCGCGCCCAGGCGATGCTGGACGAAGTCGAAGAATTCGAACGCGACCTCAGCTAGGACGACGATATCGCCGCGATCACTTTCAGCTCGATCGCGATCGGCGTCGGCAACGCGGTCACTTCGACGGTCGTTCTCGTCGGATTCGGTTTCCCCTCCCCTGCGAAATATTCGGCGTAGAGTTTGTTGTACGTCGGAAAATCTTTTTTCATGTGAGTGAGGAACACCGTCACGTCGACGATATCGCTCCAACTCGCGCCGGCATCTTCCAGGACCAGCCGGACATTTTCAAAAACCGCCCGGCATTGCGTCTCGATGTCGTAGGCCACTACGTTTCCGCTCCCATCGAGCTTCACCCCGGGAATTTCCTTCCTTCCGCGCACGCGCGGGCCAATGCCGGAAAGAAACAGAAAATTGCCGACCCGCTTCGCATGCGGAAACGCGCCGACTGGTTCCGGCGCACGCGAACTTTCGAACGACTCGTTCAAACGTGATTGTGTTCAGCCGTCGCCGCGAAACGCTTCGCGGAGCGGAGCCGCGCTTTTTGCGCTTCGATCTCGCGATTACGCGGAGGCGTATTCGTGATCAGCGAATGAAGCAAATGCTCGGCGGCGTGGGTTACGTCATGCACCGCGCGGTTGAATGCGTTCTCGTTTGCCTTCGACGGTTTGGTGAACCCGCTCAGTTTCCGGACGAATTGAAGCGACGACGCGCGAATCTCATCCTCGGTCGCCGGCGGCAGAAAGTTGTGAAGCGTTTTAATATTTCGGCACATAAGTCGTTTTACCTCCCGTCAATTTGCGTTGTAGGCGTCCTTCAATTTCGCCAAATCCATTTTCACCATCTTCATCATCGCTGCCATCACCCGATCGGACTGCTCCTGTGTCCCTTTGGAAATCAACTCGAAGAACTCCGTGGGAACAATCTGCCAGGACAAACCGAACTTATCCTTGAGCCAGCCGCATTGGACTTCATTTCCGCCGGCGGAAAGTTTGTCCCAATAGTAATCAACTTCTTCCTGTGACTCGCAGTTCACCATAAAGGAAACGGCCTCGGTGAATGGAAACTGCGGTCCTCCATTTAGAGCGACGAACTCCTGTCCATCGAGCGTGAAGCTTGCGGTCATCACCGATCCTTTGGCGCCGGGTCCGGTCTCGCCGTAGCGCGTTACCGTCCCAGTCTTGGAATTCTTGAAGATCGAGACGTAGAAGTTCATCGCTTCCTCGGCCTGATTATCGAACCAGAGAAACGGTGTGATCCGTTGATTGATGCTGATGCTCATAATCTAACCTCCCGCAATTGCTCCCATGATGAAGAACGGCTCCGTGCCGTTCCTGATCGCTTCGGGCAACGGCGCGTCCGGCGATTCGTGCGACAAATCTTCGCCGCAGACAAAAAAGCGGACCATCGGGCGGCGCTTTAGCGTCCCGTGATCGCGAATGGTTCCCTGGAGCATGGGGTATTTTCTCTCAAGTGCGTCAAGGACGGAACGGATGGTCGCGGAACCGTTGAGCTCGAGCCGAATTTCGTCCTTCACGCGCGCGAGAGTGCGAAGGTGGTGAGGAAGAACGACGCGAATCATCGGAAAAGCTCCAAGCACCAAGTTCCAAGCTCCAGAGAAGCTCCAAACATCAAGCTCCAAGCTGAGGTCGCGCGACGCCGGTGTTTTTGGAGCTTGGTCATTGGAATTTCTCTGGAGCTTGGTGCTTGGAATTTGGAGCTTATTTCAGCGTCTGCACTTCGACCGATAGAACTGCCGGCAGATCGCGCACGATCGGCTTCCAGGTGTTTCCCGCATCCGGAGAGCAATACACCTGACCACCTGTCGTGCCGAAATAAATTCCGCAGGAATCAAGCGAATCTACCGCCATCGCGTCGCGGAGCACGTTCACGTAACAATCCTTTTGCGGAAGGCCGTTCGTTAGTTCTTCCCATTCGTTCCCGCCGCTCCGGCTGCGATAAACCCGCAGTTTGCCGTCGAGCGGGAAATGCTCCGAGTCGCTCTTGATCGGCACGACGTAGATTGTGTCCGGCTCGTGCGCGTGAATGTCGATCGGGAACCCGAAATCAGTTGGCAGATTCCCGCTCACTTCTCGCCAGGAATCGCCGGCGTCGTCGCTTCGCATGATGTCCCAATGCTTTTGCATGAAGAGAACGTTCGGCCGCGCCGGGTGCATCGCGATGTGATGAACACAATGCCCGACCTCCGCGTTCGGATCGGGAATGTATTGCGAATGCAATCCACGATTGATCGGCTTCCAGCTTTTCCCGCCATCATCAGTGCGAAACGCGCCCGCCGCCGAGATCGCGATGTAAATTCGCAGCGGATTGTTTGGATCGAGCAGGATCGAATGAAGACACATTCCGCCTGCGCCCGGCTGCCATTGCGGTCCCGTGCCATGGCCGCGTAATCCGGACAGCTCCTTCCAGTTCTGGCCACCGTCCTTCGATTCGAAGAGCGCCGCGTCTTCCACGCCGGCATAAACATGATTCGGATCGGTCAACGACGGTTCCAGATGCCACACTCGCTTGAATTCCCATGGATGCTGGGTGCCGTCGTACCAGATGTGGGTCGTCAGCGGCCTGCCAGTTTCCGGAGAAACGTCGTAAGCGAACTTGTTGCTTTCACCTTTCGGCATTCCATCCGCCGTGGTCGCCGGTTCGCCCGGCGCGAGCCCCGGTTGGAACCACGTCTTTCCACCGTCATCCGACCGCTGGATGATTTGTCCAAACCACCCACTCGTCTGCGACGCATAAATCCGGTTCGGATCCACCGGCGACCCTTTCAGGTGATACATCTCCCACCCCGCAAAATGCGGCCCATTGACTTCCCACTTTTCGCGTTTCCCATCCGCCGTGAGAACAAATGCCCCTTTCCGCGTCCCGACCAAAACTCGTACTCCGCTCATAACCAGTTCCTCGATTTCATAATCGTGCTCGTGCTCGTACTCGTGCTCGAATGCAAATGCAATTTGTTCGCAGAATTTCTAACCGCGGATGACGCGGATGAAAACGGATTTGTTAATCCAAGTTGAATCTATTTCGCGATGCAGACGTTTTTCAGTTCGGTGAAAAACCGTAATGCTTCCTCGCCGCCTTCGCAGCCGCCAGCGCTTTCTTTCATGCCGCCGAAACTTACTGGCGAATGAGTTTGCGTAGCGAAGCGTTTACCGTTTTCGCATCGGGAAACGCTTTTGCAACATCCGGCTCCAAGACCACCACGTTCGCGCCTTCCGCGTATCGACGGGCATATTTGCCACGGGTGGCTTGCGAAAAATCGTACTCGTCTCGCATGCCGTTTCGGGTTGGTTTACTCGACATCTTCTTCATAGGACTTCCGCTCTTTGCGGCTCGCACGTCTTGCACTGATGACGCGGACATTATCGCCTCGGACCGTGTGCACAACAACGAGCAATTTGCCATTAAATGCCCTGCCCATCGTGATGTACCGCCGTTCCGTTAGCGAATGGTCGGGATCGGGAATGGTCAGCGAGGCCAGATCACTGAAGACAGTGGAAGCTGCCTCAAAACTAACACCATGTTTCGAGAGATTGGATCGAGCCTTTTGCACGTCCCATTCGAAGGTCAATGGCACAGGCGGAATGCTACTTCGCGATACAAACATTCTTCGGCTCGGTGAAAAAACGGAGTGCTTCCTCGCCGCCTTCGCGGCCGACGCCGCTTTGTTTCATGCCGCCGAAAGGAATGCGCCGGTCGTGGACGAGCCAGCGATTTAGCCACAAGGAGCGGGTGGGAACTGTTTCCACGACGGAATGCTAAGATTTTTCCTTTCCGTAACCGGGAGACGTTTCGCGCACGAGAAATTCCTGCGGCGCCGAAGTTCCCAAAGTTTCGAAGAGCAGGCGTTGCAGGTCTGTTTTTTCGGCGCGCTTCGAAAGGTGCAACATTTCCACGCCGACTACATTGTCCTGCGCGTCGTAGTCCAGGATCACTCCGGAGGCCACTTGCTCGGAATCGGCAATTTCAGCGTCGTTCAATCGCAGATAGAGCGCGTCGGCTTCGGGATCGACCGTCAGCTTCATAATCTTCCTTTCATGCTCCGATCAAAGTGAACTGTCACGATTTTGAGTGGCGTTGCTCGCGGATCGCACACGACCCTGAGGACACGATAATCTCGTTCCCGGATCGCTGCCAAGCGATGTTCCAGCGCAGGATCGTCAGGGTCCAATTCCGTCTTATCGGGCGCGATGATTGCCTTTTCCAACCACGCCGATTCGATCTTTCGTTCTTGGAGCCGAACCAAGGCATGATGGCTCAACTCGTATTTCACAACTTTAAGTTACGCCTACGAGAGGTGCTGCGGCAGGTCACTTCGCGATGCAGACGTTTTTGGGCTCGGTGAAGAAACGGAGCGCTTCTTCGCCGCCTTCGCGGCCCACGCCGCTCTGCTTCATGCCGCCGAAGGGGACGCGCAGGTCGCGAACGAGCCAGCAGTTTATCCAGACGGTGCCAGTGTGGATTTTTTCGGCGACGCGATGGGCGCGGTTGAGGTTTTGGGTCCAGACACTGGAGGCGAGGCCGTAATCGCAGTCGTTCGCGTAGCCGATCACTTCGTCTTCGCTGTCGAACGGCGTGATGGTCACGACGGGCCCGAAGATTTCTTCGCGGTTGGTGCGACAGGAGACGGGAAGATCGGTGAGAACAGTGGGCGGAAAGAAGTAGCCGTCGCGGCAGCGGTCGTTGATCGAGTCCGGCGCCTTGCCGCCAAGGGCGAGCTTGCCGCCTTCCTGCTGCGCGAGATCGACGTAAAACTTTACTTTGTCCAATTGCGTCTTGCTCGCGATCGCGCCTTGCTCGGTTTTCTCATCCAGCGGATCGCCTTGTTTCAACTGCGATGCTTTTTCGATGAAGCGATCCACGAAGTCTTTGTACGCCGAGCGTTCGACAAAAACGCGCGAGCCGCAGAGACAGACCTGACCCTGGTTCGCGAACGATGAACGCACGCTTCCGGCGATGGCGGCGTCGAGATCGGCGTCGGCGAAAACGATGTTCGGATTTTTGCCGCCGAGCTCGAGCGACACTTTCTTGAACAATGGCGCGGCGGCTTCCGCGACTTTGCGGCCGGTCACGGTGCCGCCAGTGAAGGAAATCGTGGCGATCTTCGGATGGGCGGTGATCGCGGCGCCGACATTTGGGCCAGTCCCGTGAATGACGTTGAGCACGCCGTTGGGCAAGCCGGCTTCCGCGCAAATCTCGCAGAGCAGAAACGCGGTCATCGGCGTGAGCTCGCTCGGTTTCGCGATCGCGGTATTGCCGACCGCGATGGCGGGCGCGATTTTCCAGCTCAACAAATAGAGCGGCAAATTCCAGGGCGAGATCAACCCCGCGATCCCGCGCGGCTGGCGCAGGGTGTAGTTGAAGGCGACGCCGTCCGTGACGTGCGCTTCGTTCTCGGTGTGCAGAATTGCGGTCGCGAAGAAGCGAAAATTGCTGGCCGCTCGCGGAATATCGAGCGAGCGCGCGAGCGACAGCGGCTTGCCGGTATCAATCGATTCCGCCCGGGCGAGTTTTTCCAGATCGCGCTCGATCAGGTCGGCGATGCGCAACAAGATCCGGGAGCGATCCGCCGCTGATGTTTTCGACCAGGTCGGAAAAGCTCTTTCGGCCGCAGTCACGGCAAGCTCGACGTCGCGCGCCTCGCTATCGGGAACGAGCGCATACGGTTTGCCGGTCGCCGGTTCGATGTTATCGAGATGTTTTCCGCCGAGCGGCTCGACGAACTCGCCGTCGATGAAGTTGCGGATCTTAATGGATTCGGTCGGCATCAGTTCTCTGGTTTAGTTCAGAAAGAATAGCATGGGCCGCTTTTTCGCTCGCGCCGGTTTCGCCGAGTCTCGCAATAATGGTGTCGAAGTCGGCGATCATTTGTTCCCGGCGTGGCGAAACATTCATCAAGTCCAAAACAGATTCCGCGATGGCAATCGGACGCGCTTCGTGCTGGAGAAATTCGGGCGCGATCTCGCGATCAGCCAACACATTGGGCATGCCGACGAATCGCGTCCGAATCATGAGCCGCCCGGCGAGATAAGTCGGCCACGAAACTTTGTAGACCAGAACAAAGGGCATTCGGAAATAGGCGGACTCCAGCGTCGCGGTGCCGGAGGCGACGATTCCGGTGAAGGCACGTTGCATCGTGCCAGAGCTGTCGGCAGTCACGATGCGGACACGATCACGCAGAGCGAAACCGCGCCAGAGACTTTCGATTTCCCGCGCGAGCGCATTCGAGGCGGCAGCGATTTCAAATCGAGTCGCCGGACGGCGCGCGACGATTTCGCGAGCCGTTTCCAACAACACCGGGAGGATTTTTTTAACTTCGCGCGAGCGGCTTCCCGGAAAAAGGCCGATGAGATCCGGATCGCGCATTTCCCCGGTCCGACGCTTCGCAAGGTTCTCGATCATCGGATGGCCGACGAAAATCGTGCGCAGGCCCGAGGCGTTATACAGCTCCGCTTCGAACGGAAAGATGCAGAGCATCAGGTCGAGGTAGCGCGCCATGTGGGCGATGCGTCCGCGATTCCAGGCCCACACCTGAGGGCTGATGTAATAAATGATTTTCGAATCCGGCGCTCGCCGGCGGAGAGTCCGCGCGATCCGCAAATTGAAGCCGGGATAATCGATGAGAACGACGGCATCTGGCTTCGTGGTTGCGATTTCCTCGAGCGCCTCGGCGAATTGTTTCCGGAAATATCCGTAATGCTTGACCACTTCCCACAGGCCCACGACCGCCGCGGCATCGATCCAGTTGCTGAACGCGTCGCCGGCAATCGCCTTCATGCGCGGGCCGCCGCGTCCATGGAATTCACTGTCGGGCGCAAGGCCCCGCAGCGAATGCATCAAGGCGGCGCCATGTTCGTCTCCACTCGCTTCGCCCGCGACGAAATAAATTCGTTTAGTCACGCGAAACCGAATTGATGCGCCGAGTGATGTCGACGGCGAGCTCAAGAGCGGCGGCAGCCTGGAAACCGGAAACTTTCGGGGTGCGACCGGTGGCGGCGCATTCGATGAAAGCGGCCAGCTCGCGTTTCAACGGCTCTCCGGGTTCGATCTCCACCGCCTCGCGCTTCAATCCTTCCGGCGTGCGCTGATACATTTCGCCGCTCTGGTTTTGGTAATCGAGCGAGAGATAAACGTCCTCCTGGAAGACGCGGATCTTGCGCATTTGCTCGGGACTGATCCGGCTCGAGGTGATATTGGCCACGCAGCCGTTCTCGAAACGAATGCGCGCGTTCGCGATGTCTTCACCCCGACTGAGAACGGGCACGCCGACGGCGTCGACTGCCTGAACGGGCGAACGCACCAGGTGCAAAATGATTTCCAAATCGTGGATCATCAGATCGAGGACGACCCCGATATCGGTGCTGCGATTTGGATAGGGCGAGAGCCGGTGCGCTTCGATGAAACGCGGATTGGTCAGGCGTTTTTCGAGGGCGCTCAGGACTGGATTGAAACGTTCGACGTGACCCACCTGGAGAACGAGGCCGCGGCTCGCGGCCAGCTCGGCGAGTTCGCTCGCCCGCGCGGTATCGTCCGCGATCGGTTTCTCGACGAGCAAATGTTTGGCGCGCGTGAGGAGATCACGGGCAATCTCGAAGTGTGTGTTCGTCGGCGTGGCGATCGAAGCTGCGTCGACCATTTCCGCAAACTCGTCCAGCGACGCGACGGCTTTGACGCCAAACTCAGCGGCTCGCTGCTCCGCGACAGCGCGGTCCGTATCGTAAATCGCGGTGAACTGGGTGCGCGCGATCTCGGCATACAGGCGCGCATGATTCTTCCCGATGTGGCCAACGCCGACCACGCCTACGCGCGGCGTTTTCACGTCTTGTTTTCCAGAAACCATTCGTAAGTCCGGGTGATGCCTTCGCGCAACCCGATCTGATGCCGCCAGCCGAGCGCGTGGATTTTCGAAACATCGAGCAGCTTGCGCGGCGTGCCATCGGGCTTGGTTTCGTCCCAGGCGAGCTCGCCCTTGAAACCGACGATGTCGCAAATCAACTCGGCCAGCTCGCGGATCGAGATGTCTTCGCCGCAGCCGACGTTGATAATCTCGGGGCTGTCGTATTTCTCGAGAAGGAAAACGCAGGCAGCGGCGAGATCGTCGACGTGGAGAAACTCGCGCCGCGGATTCCCGGACCCCCAGACGACTAATTCACGCGCGCCTTCTTGTTTCGCCTCGTGCGCCTTGCGCAAAAGCGCAGGGAGAACATGGGATGAGACGAGATCGAAATTGTCGTTAGGCCCGTAGAGATTCGTCGGCATCGCGGAAACAAAATTCGCGCCGTACTCGCGGTGGTAAGCCTGGCAGAGTTTGATGCCGGCAATCTTGGCGATGGCGTAAGCTTCGTTCGTCGGCTCGAGTGGTCCGCTCAGCAGCGCGCTTTCGGGGATCGGTTGCGGCGCGTGCTTGGGATAAATGCAGGAGCTGCCAAGGAACAACAGCTTGCGAACGCCGTTTTCGTGAGCGGCCCGAATGACATTGTTCTGCACCTGGAGATTGTCGATGAGGAACTCGACCGGCAGATCGTTGTTCGCCTTGATCCCGCCAACTTTCGCGGCCGCGAGCACGGCCAGGGCCGGTTTCTCCGTCGCAAAGAAACGGTCGACGGCCTCACGGTTACGCAGATCCAGGTTCGCGCGATCCCGGGTGACAAGATTGGTGAAACCGCTCTCTTCGAGCTTTCGAACGAGCGCGCTGCCAACGAGGCCACGATGGCCCGCGATGAAGATTTTGTCGGATTTTTCCACGGGCCGCGAGAGACGTTCGTTTAGCATTTTCTTTTTTCGGACAATGCGCAATCCTCAGTTCGTGCGAAAAAACGGGGCGCGGCTCGGGGTCCAAAAAACCTACAAACTATTAATCGGCGGGAAGTTCGTCCGGAGCGAGAGCGGGCGAGTGGCGCCGGCGGCAGGAAGCAACGGAAAAACGGTGGCGAATTACAGCCGAGCATCGCGGAAGGATTTTCGGGACGCGGTGGGGGCGGCGCGCGCGGCGTTCGCCGGCTGGTCCAAGCAAAGCGCGTATTTGCGCAGCCAGATTTTGTATCGCGCCGCGGAAATGCTGGAGATGCGCGCGGGCGAATTGCGGGAGGAAATCGCGCGCGGCCCGGGCGGCGACCAGGCACGGGGCGAGGTCGCGCGGGCGATCGACCGGCTGGTTTATTACGCGGGCTGGACGGACAAATTCAGCTCCGTGTTCGGCGCGGTGAATCCGGTGGCGAGCTCGCATTTCAATTTCACGACCCCCGAACCGACGGGCGTCGTCGTCGTAGTTTGTCCGGACGAATCACCGTTGCTCGCGATGGTTTCGCTGGTCGCGCCGGTGATTTTATCAGGAAACACGGCTGTGGTCCTGGCCTCGGCGAAAAGTCCCCTGCCCGCGCTGACGTTTTCGGAAATCATCGCAACGAGCGATTTGCCCGGCGGGGTGGTGAACATGCTGGCCGGCGATCGCGCCGAGCTGGCGTCGCATTTTGCAAGTCACATGGACGTGAACGCGATCGTGGACGGATCGGGTGACGACGCGATCGGTCGTGCGTTGCAACGCGGCGGGGCGTTGAATGTGAAGCGTTATTTCCGGCGCGATCTGGCTCCGGCGGCCTGGGCAAAATCCGACGCGGAAAATCCATATTGGATTCTCGACACGGTCGAGATGAAGACCGCGTGGCATCCCATCGGATTGTAGCGGCGGTCTATGACCGCCGAATCGAAAACAATTTCGGCGCTCGTAGAGCGCCGCTACAGTAAACACGTGCGCGCGCTGGTTCTGGTTCTCGATAGCGTCGGCATCGGCGGCGCACCGGACGCTGAAAAATACGGAGACGCGGGAGCGAACACGCTTGGACATCTTCTGGAGCGGATGCCGGATTTGCGGCTCCCGAATCTGGAGTCGTTAGGCCTGAGCGAAATTCTTTCTTTGGTAGGGCGAGACTCTGTTGAGCCGAAGAACGATTCGCCACAGCGGCTCGACGGAGTCTCGCCCTACCAGGCCAGCTACGGGATCATGCAGGAACGCTCCGCCGGCAAGGATACGACTACCGGGCATTGGGAAATCGCCGGCGTTATTCTCGAGGAACCGTTCGCCACCTTCGAGCGGTTTCCCGACGAACTCGTCCACGCGATCGAGCGCGATGCCGGCGTGCAGTTCATCGGCAACTATGCGCAGAGTGGGACCACGATCCTGGCTGAACTTGGCGCCGAACACGTTCGGACCGGCAAACCGATTCTCTACACCTCAGCCGATTCCGTTCTGCAAATCGCGGCGCACGAACAGGTGATTCGAATCGATCGGCTCTACGATGTCTGCACGGTCGCGCGGCAACACGCTGATCGCTTTCGGATTGGGCGCGTGATCGCGCGGCCCTTCACCGGGCCGGAAGGAAATTTTTCGCGAACGGCGCGCCGGCACGATTTTTCCATGGAACCCCCGCGCACGATTCTCAATGCGATCAGCGAAAGCGGTCGCGCGGTGATCGGCGTGGGCAAAATCAGCGATATATTCGCCGGGCAAGGCGTCACGGAGTCATTCCCGAGCGATGGTAATGCCGAGGGCATGCGGCAAATCGCCGAAAATTGGGAACGGCTCATGGACGGACTGATCTTCGCTAACCTCGTCGATTTCGACATGCTTTATGGCCATCGCCGTGATGTCACCGGTTACGCGCAAGCACTCGTGCAATTCGATAAATGGCTCGGCGAATTCTTCGAGCGGATTGCGGCGCCGGACCTGGTCATCATCACCGCCGATCACGGGAACGATCCGACGTATCGCGGCAGCGATCACACCCGTGAACAGGTGCCGCTTTTTGTCCTTCACGAAGACCGAACCGGCCCTCTTGGCGTGCGCGAGACCTACGCTGATGTCGCCGCGACTTTGGCTGAATATTTCGACCTGCCGGCATCCTGGGCTGTAGGAAAATCCCTTCTCGTCGCATCGGAGTTGAGGGCATCGAATTAGCTATAAAATCGATCATGCACGTCCCCAGCCTCATTGAAAAAAAACGCGACGGAAAGGAACTCACAAAGGAGGAAATCGAGTTCCTCATCGAGGGGTTTACCTCGGGCCAGATCGCCGATTACCAGATGAGCGCCTGGGCCATGGCGGTATTTTTCCAGGGGATGACCGCGGTCGAAACGCAACATCTCACGACCGCGATGATGGAGAGCGGGAGCGTCCTCGAATACCCGAAAACCTCACCGCCGAAAGTCGACAAGCATTCGACGGGTGGCATCGGAGACAAGACTTCGCTCGTGCTCGCTCCGCTGCTCGCGTGCGATGACAACTGGGTGCCGATGATTTCCGGACGCGGCCTCGGCATTACCGGCGGCACCCTCGACAAACTCGAAAGCATTCCGGGATTCAATATTCACATCGACGAACGGCGCGCGCTGGCCCAGCTGAAAAGCATCGGCGTTTTCATGATCGGGCAGACCGCGGACATTTGCCCGGCGGACAAAAAGCTCTACGCGTTGCGCGATGTGAGCGGCACCGTGCCGTCGCAACCATTGATCGTGGCGAGCATCATGAGCAAAAAGCTCGCGGAAAATCTCGACCGGCTGGTGCTCGATGTGAAGTTCGGCAGCGGCGCGTTCATGAAGACGAAGAAAGAAGCAGAGCAACTCGCCGCCGCGATGACAACGGTCGGCAAGCTGATGGGCGTGAAGGTCGCGCATCTTCTGAGCCCGATGGATGAACCGCTTGGTCGGACCGTGGGCAATGCGCTTGAAGTGGCGGAATGCGTGGAAGTGTTGCAAGGCGGCGGACCGAAGGATGTCGCGGAACTGGTGCTCGATCTCGCGGAACAAGTTTCAACCGCGAAGCGCTCGCAGCTCGCAGACTGGCTGAAGGATGGCACTGCCTGGAAAAAATTTATTTCAATGGTGTACGCGCAGGACGGCGATGCTTCGACGCTGGAGAAGCTCGGCGAAGTGCATCGCGCTCCGATTATTCAACCTGTCCTCTCCAAGTCAGCCGGCAAAGTTAAGAAGATGGACGCCGAAACGATCGGCCGCGTCTCACTTCTTCTCGGCGGCGGCCGGAAGACGGCCGATGACGCGATCGATTTCGCCGTGGGCGTGTCCGGGATCAGGAAGATTGGCGAGCGCGTCGAAAAAGACGAACCGCTGCTCAGCCTTCACGCGCGCAACGAGCAATCTCTTCAGCTGGTGAAGCCGTTGATCGAAAAAGCTGTCGAAGTGCAGTAGCGAAATCAAACTGGCGTTGCGATCTGCACCGGCGGCGCGCCACTGTCCCAATCAGCATCAGGGAAGCAAGCCTTGGCTTTGTCGAGCCCGCCCCAGCTCGCGAATAGATCGGCGCCAGACTGATCGATCTGCGCCTGAGTCAACGGCCAGCCCTTGCTCGTTCCGGGAAAGACGATCGTGATAAGCCCTTGACTGATTCCCCCGCTTTTTGGATTCGATGGAATGCCAAGAGCGGCCGCCAGAGCGATCGAACCCTCGCCGAGCTTGAGCGCGGGTCCGACATCGCCATAGATCGCGTATTGATAGTTATTGGACTGGGGGCGAATCACGATGCCGAAGTCGCCCAGCTCAGTGCCGAGGCCAAGCCTGCCAGGCAAGACAAAAAAGTTAATGGACTCGGCATCGACGTAACGTCGCGGATCAGTGCGATCTTTCGTTGGGTCTTCGAGCGAAGTAGTGGAGATGTAGAAACCAGGTGCCGGGTCGGATTCCGATTGAATGATCGGGTTGCCGCTCGGCTTACCATTATCAGTGACGAGCGCCCACCAGTTGCCGGGCTTGCCCGCGTTGCCCAGGTAATCGAGCCCCGACTTATTATCGGGATGGTAAGCGTGATAGGCGCCGTCGGCGTCGATCATTAAACCGGATTCGTAGAAGAAAATGGACGGATCGTCCTCGAGCGTTTGAATGTCGAAGTTAAGGATGCGTCGGAGAAACTTTAGTTTCGCCATAGGAATTTTGAGGAGTGTTTGCTAACGAAAGCTGATGGAATCATTGCGCTGGCACAACCGTCGGCGGGGCTACGAGAGTTTTTCGAGTGCTCGGCACAGCCGTTGAACCTGGCGCTGGCTTGTCGCCTTCTTGTTCGGTCGAAATGTTTTCGGCCACACGCGAACGCAGGTTAGACAGGCTCTTGAGCACGTTGAACCAGAAGGGCGCTCCCAGACTGAGCAAGCCCACAGAAAAAAGGATGCCGAGAAGATGTGGCCAGAGATCCGTCCACCAGCCGTGATGCCAGCGTCCGCCCGCGTCGGTGACAAAAAGGTTGAAGCCGGTATCGTCCAATTTGCTCTTTAGGGCTGTGAAATCCTGAGCGCCCTCATCAAGCTTCTTCTCGGCAGCCTGAGTGGCGGCTCGATCGAAATCCTCTAGCAACGCTTCCGTCGTGGGCTTGTCGCCCAGTTTGGCTTTGAGGTCGCGCCGAAGCTTGCCGGGCGTATCGGACGCGCTCACTTCCACCGATGCGACCGCTTGCTTCGCGGCATCGTCAGTCAGTGCGTTGCGCCAATTATTCAGGGCATCCTGGAGCACGGTCTTGGCGTCGCCCACGATTTTCTCAGCCTGCCCGGTCACCGCGCTGACCTGCGCGACCAGCTTGTCGCGGGCGGCCTTGTTCGACGAGACGAACTTAAAAATTTCGACCGTGTCGAGTTGAAGTGCGAAAGCGAAAACGACCGCGAAGAAAACGGTAAACCATCGGGTATGGGTGGTGAACCATTGTTGCGCGCGTTCCTGGCTGACTTCGAACCAGTACTTAAACTTCTTGCACGCGTCATCCAGCGCCTTTGCCACGTCGACCACTTGCTGGGTAGCCTTTGCATCAAGCTCAGCCAATCGATCCGTGACCGGCTTCATCGCAGCGTCGATTTTGGCCCGGTCCTCGGGCGACAACTGCGCAATCGCGTCCTGGGCTGTGCTCAGGATCTGTTTTGCGGTATTGACCGCATTCGGCGGCGGCTTGCCGATCGCCGCGGCCACGTCGGCTTCGGCGCTTTGCAACACCGCGTCGCTTACACCCAATCCTTTCAAGAGGTTTCGTGCCTCGCCCTTTAAATCGGCGAGGTGCTGGTTTCTCCCCGTAGCGATGCGGTGGAGCGCATCGAAAACTTCATCCGGCCGAACGGCGGTCGCGCATCGCCGGAAATTTTTACGCGCGTCATCAGTGGGAGTATCAGTCGACGATCGTTGGAATTTGCTATCGGAAAGAAGACGTCCGCTCAGAATCCGGCAGGCCAGCGTGTCGGCGTTTGCCATGTCTGGGAGAATGGTACCGAAAGTGTGGGCTAATCCCTGGCCCAGATATTTGCCGCGCAGATTCATCGCGGCCGAAACCATCTGGACGCAAATTGTGATCAGCATGCTGACGACCAGCATGATCAGAACGAAGGCGATCAGAGTATCGAGGGATTCAAGCATGGGAAGCGATCCGGTTGAATCGGAGGAATAGATGAACCGGGGCTAACATACCTAGAGGAGACGGTTGCCTGAGATTAGACAATTCGCAGCTTCAACGGCAACTCCTTTCCGCGATTGCGGCAACGCGTTACGCTGCGGTTATGCGATACGCGACCTCCCATTCATCTGCCCTAAGAACATTGATGTTTTACCTGCTTCTCGGCTTCTTTTCGTCGGTGATCGCGGCGGAGCCACCGACTCCTGTCATCTCGCCGGTCAAACCCGCGCCCGTGGACGTTCTCATTCCCTGGCTCCTCCAGGAAGATCACGAACTTCGTGAGATTCCGTTCAGCGAGGTGGTGTTCGCCGCGACTGGTAAGCGCGTTCTAACCCTCGATCTAAAAACCGAAGCCGACCGGGAGTTGGTTCAGCGAGTCAGCGATGTCCTAAACGAAGTGATGACGCGGATGAATGCTCCGGAAAGTCCGATCCAAAACGTCGCCCGCATCAATGAGGTCAGCAGCCACTTCGAAGATCTCCTCCGCGAATTGCTCAACAGCGTCCCGGGATTGCGTTGCGACTTTCCACACACCGCCGAAGAACGAGTGCAACGCTCCGGTTATCCCGATCTGCGGCTCGTCCAGACAACTACCAACCGTGTTTTTTATCTCGACCCAAAGCTTTACGCCGCGGGCAGCCGCGACAGCAGCTTTCGCACGTTTTATTTCGAGCCGAAGATCACCACCAACAAAGTCCGCGATGACGCGGTCCACCTGCTGGTCGGGTTCGAGCACAAACCGAAGACGGCTGGCCGCTGGGAATTCACTCGGTGGGACCTGGTGGACCTCGCACATTTCAAAGTGCGGCTAAAGGCTGAATTCCAAGGCAGCAATCGCGATATCTACAAACCGGACGCGATCGTTTCCAGCAGCCTGAAGTAACGGCCAGAAGTTGCTCCCCCCTCTGACGGGCGTAACATTAGCGGCCCATGATTACGAAAACTTCCGAAGCGTTTGAGTTCGACACGATCGACGACGTGGTGAGCGACATCGCCAAGGGAAAGCTCGTCATCGTGACCGACGACGCGGACCGCGAAAACGAAGGCGACCTCGTGATGGCGGCGGAGAAGGCGACGGCGAAAAACGTGAATTTCATGGCGACTTATGGGCGCGGGTTGATCTGCGTGCCGATCGCGAATGAGCGCGCGGAGCAACTCGGCCTTCAGCGAATGGTGGCGCAGAACCGCGAGATGTACCGGACGGATTTTACCGTGTCGGTGGATGCGGCGCGCGGAGTGACGACTGGTATCAGCGCGCACGATCGAGCGGCGACGATCCAGGTCATCGCGGATCCGAAATCGACGCCGGACGATTTAGTGCAGCCGGGACACGTCTTTCCGTTGCGCGCGAAAGATGGCGGTGTCCTGCGACGCGCTGGTCACACCGAGGCCGCGGTCGATCTCGCGCGAATGGCCGGATTGGAGGCGGCCGGAGTTCTTTGCGAAATTTTGCATGACGACGGCACGATGGCGCGGCTCCCGGAACTGATGGAGTTCCGGAAGAAACACGGGCTGCGCATCTGCACGATCCAGAGCCTGATTGCGCATCGGCGTCTCACGGAGAAACTCATCGAAGCCGAGCAGGTGGTGAAACTGCCAACCGATTACGGCGATTTCGATCTGCATCTTTACCGGTCGAAGCTCGACGGCGCGCATCATCTCGCCCTGGTCAAAGGCAAGATCTCGAAGAACCGCGCCACGCTGGTGCGCGTCCACAGCGAATGTCTTACCGGCGACGTGTTCGGGTCGCGGCGCTGCGATTGCGGAAATCAATTGCACGCCGCCCTGCGCCAGATCGCCGATGAAGGAAACGGCGTTCTTGTTTACATGCGGCAGGAAGGACGCGGTATCGGGCTCGCGGCGAAAATTCATGCTTACAAGTTGCAGGAACAGGGGCTCGATACGGTGGAAGCAAATGCGCGGCTCGGGTTCCCGACCGATCTGCGCGATTACGGACTCGGCGCGCAAATCCTTTTCGATCTCGGCGTCCGCAAGTTCCGGTTCCTGACGAACAATCCCAAGAAAGTCGTCGGCCTGGAGGGCTACGGAATTCAGATGGTCGAGCAGGTGCCGATTCGAAGCGAGGCCAACCCCCATAACGCGCGTTACCTCGAAACGAAGCGGACCAAAATGGGGCACGCGCTTTAAAATGCCGAAACATGCTCCGCCTCGCCCGCGCGCGTCCGGGCGCAAACAGCATTTCGCGATCGTCGCGAGTTTATTCAACCGGCCCTACGTCCAGGGGCTGGTCGATCACGCCGTGGCTGAATTGCGTGCGCTCTCGCCGGCGGCGGACATTTTCATCCATCAAGTACCGGGCGCGTTCGAGATCCCAGTCGTCGTGCGCGAGATCGCGTTGCGGAAAAAGGCCAACGCGATTTTGGCGCTCGGCGTGATTCTGCAGGGCAAAACGAGCCACGCCCAAAATCTTGCCCGGTCGGTGACCGACGCTCTGCAACAGATCGCGATCGATTACGGCATCCCGATAATCAACGCGGTCCTCAGCCTCGAAACCGAAGCGCAAGCCCGTGAACGTTGCCTCGGTTCGAAAATCAATCGCGGCATAGAAGCAGCGCGCGCCGCGGTGACCGTCGGCGAAGTGCTGGACGATTTGCGCGCGAAATAGGGTATGGGCAAACGGCGCGCAGCACGGCAGGCCGCCGTCCAATTCCATTTCTGGCGCGACCTTCACGGCGGGGGCGCGCCGGAAAAGATGGACGAGTTCTGGGAATTTTGTCCGGCGCCCAATCGCGTCCGCGAATTCGCGCAGCCGCTGATCGACGGAATGATCGCGCACCTGCCCGAGATCGACGAGCGCATCCGCAAATACTGCGAGAACTACGATTTTCGCCGGATCTCCGCCGTGGATCGCAACGTTTTGCGGCTCGCGATTTACGAAATGCTTTACCGCGA
Organism: Chthoniobacterales bacterium; assembly: GCA_035644055.1. Classification (GTDB taxonomy): domain Bacteria; phylum Verrucomicrobiota; class Verrucomicrobiia; order Chthoniobacterales; family UBA10450; genus AV80. The sequence goes on along the minus strand of DASQPH010000067.1, from coordinate 6,480 downwards.
AGACATCCCGCCGGTTGTTTCCATTAATGAAGCCATCGAGCTGGCGAAAACTTTCGGCGGACCGGACTCGGGGCGCTTCGTCAATGGCATTCTCGATCGCGTGAAAGACGATCTCAGCCGGCCATTGCGCGAAGCCGCGCCGCCCAAGTCCGAACCTGCGGAATGAATTTCCTCAAATCACTCGTCCAGAAATTTACCGGCCGTCCCGTCGATTGGGACGAACTGGAAGCGATGCTTATCCGCGCCGATCTCGGCGTGCCGATGACGTTGCGGATTATCGAAGCGCTCCAAGATCGCGCGCAGCGAACGACGATTACGTCGAACGACATCGCGGAAGTCGCGCGCGACGAGATCGGGCGGATTCTGCCGATGGCGCCGCTGCCGATCACACCGCACCCGGCGCGGCCGAAAGCGTTGCTGATCGTCGGCGTGAATGGAACCGGCAAGACAACGTCGACCGCGAAGCTGGCGCATTATTTCAAACGCAATCGCCACAGCGTGATGCTGGCGGCGGCGGACACTTTTCGCGCCGCGGCGATCGAGCAACTCGGAGTTTGGGCGGAACGGCTCGGCGTGGAAATGATCCGCGGACAATACAACGCCGACCCGGCTGCGCTTTGCTACGAAGCGTATGAAGCCGCCGACCGGAAGAACATCGAGTTCCTTCTTTGCGACACCGCCGGCCGGCTCCACACGAAAAGCAATTTGATGGCGGAGCTGGCGAAAGTGAAACGCAGTCTGGCGAAACAAAACGAGAAAGCGCCCGACGAAACATTGCTCGTCGTGGACGCCACGACCGGCAGCAACGCACTCTCCCAGGCGCGCGAATTCCATCAGGCCATCGGCCTCACCGGACTGATTGTCACAAAGCTCGATGGCAGCGGCAAAGGCGGCATCGTGATCGCGATTCAAGAAGAGCTCGGGCTGCCCACGCGGTTTGTCGGCACCGGCGAAAAGCTCGACGACCTGGCGCCATTCGACGGCCGAGATTTCATCGCCAACATGGTGTAAAAGCTTTCCCAACCTGAGCACCACAACCGAACAACCGGCCGAAGAAATCATCCCGCCAATGCCCGGCTTTGTCGGGAAGTTCACGGTGATCTTCGGTGCCCGACGCGAGCTCTGGCTGACGTTCCTGATCAAGTTGCTGATCTACACGGCCTATTCGGTCACAAACAAGACCATGGTCCTGTGGCTGTCGAAGGACCTCGGTTTCAGTGATCAAGCAGCGACGGGGTTGGTTGGCTGGGTTTGGGCGCCGGCGATGACGGTGTTCACGCTGCTAGCCGGTTCGATAACGGATGCGATCGGTTTACGCCGCACTTTTTTTCTCGGCGCAGCTGTCTGCACCTTCGCGCGCAGTGTGATGATCCTGACGACCAATCCAACCTTGGCCTTGATCGCCGGCATGTTGCCCCTGGCGGTTGGCGAAGCGCTCGGGACACCGGTTTTGCTCGCCGCAACGCGAGTCTATTCCACGACGGCGCAACGCTCGATGGCGTTCTCGATCATCTACGCGCTCATGAATGTTGGCTATTTCGTAGCTGGTTACATTTTCGATTTCATTCGCTCTCTCGATTTTCAACTGAGCATCGGAGGATTTCACCCAACACCGCATGAACAGCTCTTCGGTGTGAGTCTCGCGCTCGAGATTTTGCTCTTCCCGACTATTTATTTTTTGCGACGCCGCGCAGAACGGTCCGATGCCGAAGACCAGGTACAAGATCGACAATCAACTTCCGGGCTTTGGAACGGAATCGCGCAAACAGTGAAGAAAAGCGCGAACGATACAATCACGCTTTTCCGGCGCTTGATCGGTCAATCAGGATTCTATCGGCTACTGATGTTCTTTCTCTTCATCGGATTTTTGAAAGCGATTTTTCTGATCATGGATTATGTCTTCCCGACGTTTGGCGATCGCGAAATGGGGTTGCATGCACCGGTTGGAAAACTGGCAGGGATCAATTCCCTTCTCATCATCGTGCTCGCTCCGTTGATCGGCGCTCTCACCCAACGCATCGCGTCGTATCGAATGGTGATCATTGGCGGCGCGATTTGCGCCGCGGGCGTTTTCATCATGGCGTTGCCTACAGAATGGTTCGTGCCGATGGCAAACAGCTCCGTCGGAAGTGCCCTCGGCCATGGTTATCTGCGACTGACCGGCGCGATTCATCCCTACTATGTGATGACGGCGTTTTACCTCGCCGTTTTTTCTGTCGGCGAAGCGTTCTACTCGCCGCGCGTTTACGAATATGCCGCGGCGATCGCGCCGGAAGGACAGGAAGCGTCCTACGGCGCGCTGGCCTACCTTCCGTTTCTTGTCGGCAAACTACTTGTCGGCACGAGCGGTTGGATCCTGGCGGCGTTCTGTCCGGCGGAGGGACCGCGCCGTTCGAATTTGATGTGGTTGATCTTCGCGCTGGCGGCATCCGTTGCACCGATCGGGTTGATCGCGTTCCGCCGTTACATTCGAGTGCCCGAAGCCGGACGCGGCTCAACCTGTTAAGAAAAAGTCTCGTTGGCGACTGGCGGAAATGCGTTTTCCAATTAATGCTACCGGCTCGCCATGACACGAATCCATCATCCGCCGTCGGTGTCCTCCAAGCTCACGTTGCTGGTCGGACTCCTCGCGGCTGTTCTCGTCACGATCGGCATCGTTTGGTGGAGCTATTCGCAGGACAAGAAGATTGCGCCCAAGACGCATCCCGACGAATTTCCGGTCCCTTCCAATGCGGAGCTGCGCCACAAGCTCAATCCCGAGCAATTCCACGTTACGCGCGAGAACGGAACCGAGACGGCGTTCCACAATCAGCATTGGGACAACCATAAGCCCGGCCTTTACGTCGACATCATCACGAACGAGCCGCTCTTTTCCTCACTCGACAAATACGATGCCGGCACTGGCTTCCCCAGTTTCACAAAACCAATCAGCCCCGAGCACATCGTGGAAAAAGTCGACAACAGTTACAACATGGTCCGAACCGAAGTTCGGGCGAAGAAAAGCGATTCGCATCTCGGCCATGTTTTCGATGATGGCCCGCCGCCGGCCAAGCGTCGCTACAGTGTGAACTCAGCCGCCTTGCATTTCATTCCGGCGGAAAAACTCAGAGAAGAAGGATTTCTCGATTTCATCCCGCTCTTTCGCGCGCAGCCGGACGCGACGCCGGCGAAATAGCGGACAATCACGCGAGCAGTTTGGCGAACCGCGGATGGTTCCGGAGCGGATCCCATTCGCGCTCGATGCGCAACGCGCCAAGCGTCAGTCCATTGGGGAGATTGACTAATTCCTCCAGCAACACCATGGCGCGAGCGGGTTCGCCCGCCTGGGCGTAAATCACCGCAAGCTTCGTTGCGATAAGCGGACCGTCGAAAGCGTCCTTCGAAATTGGCAGCAACTCGACGGCCCGATGTCCGGCGGCAATTGCTTCCTCTTTCCGGCCGCGCATCCCAAGCACCAACCCGAGCATCGCGACCAACTCCGCGTCGTCGGGAGATTTCGCGAGGTCGTCTTCCACAGTTTTTTGCGTGGATGCGAAAGCCGATTGCGCGGACTCACTATCGCCGCGACCGCGAGCAATCAGACCTTCGTACCACGATCGAGGAAATGCATACCCGTCGAGAATCGCGCCCGCTCCCCCGACGCCAATATCGTTAAACCTGTCGTCGCGCGACTTCCTGAGCCAGCGTTCCGCCTCGTCGTAATTGCGCGACGCGAGATAGACGCGCAACGCTATGTTTGTGACGCCGCCGCCCGGATCAAAATGCGCCGGGATCGCCCGAAGCACAGTCCGAAGTGGTTCCAGATTTCCCTCGGCTCGCAGCGCAATCGCCGCGCGCGCGACGGAAAAAAAGTGCGCCTCGGGGTTAACTTCCGTTCCGACCGAAAATCCGTCCACTGCTTCGGCGTCGCGACCGAGACAGGCGTAGGTTTCCGCGACGTCCCACAAAACGGAAGCGTTGCGCGGATCGAGCTCCTTTGCTTTTTCGAAGTTCTTGACGGCGTCTTCCCAGCGGCCCTGGCGACGAGCGATGGCGCCGGCGGCTTCCCACGTTTCGGCATTGCTCGGAGCGACGTCCTGCGCGATCGCGACCTCGGTCCGGGCCAGCTCGTAATCGCGGTAGCCATAGTAATAGTAGTAGGCGAGCGCGAGCCGCGCCTCACTCGAATCCGGGCGCAAGCGCAATGCCGTATCGGCCGCGACTTTCGCCAACGCCAGTCGCGGCCGCGTTCGATCGTATCCAAACCAATACAGCTCGCAGTGGAACCGTGAGGCGAGACAATGCGCGAGCGCGAAGTTCGGATCCCGCGCGATCGCCTCGTCGAGCAATCGCAAGGCGCGCTCCCCGTTTTCGCGCGGGTCGCCGGAGCCGCTCCAGCGAAATAGATCCCGCGCCCGGAGAAACAAATCGTAGGCGTCCAGATCGCTCGTCGGATGCTTCTGGAGCCTCTCTTTTTCCTGTGGCGAAAGATTCGCCCGAAGCGCAAACGCGATCCGCCGGGCCAGCTCCGTTTGGAGCGCAAACAAATCCGTGATCTCGCGATCGAACGTGTCGTTCCAAACATGCAGGTCGGTTCGCGCATCAATGAGCTGAACATTGATCCGCACCCGTTTTGATTCGCGCCGCACCGTTCCCTCCATGACGTAAGCGACCCCGAGCGCTTCGCCGATCTCGCGCACGTTCCGCGTCCCGGTTCGATATTGCCGCACGCTGGTGCGGCTGATCACCTTCAAGTCCGCAACCTTCGCCAGATTGGAAAGAATGTCGTCCTGGATGCCGTCGCCGAAATACGTGTTCTGCTGGTCGTCGCTCAGGTTCTCGAATGGCAACACGGCAATGCTTTTTTCCGGCGGCGGCAATTTCACAGGCCGCCGCGGCGCTTTCGTTTCGTCAAGATCTTCGGTGCGGACGATTCCACCCAGCGTGAGATCGAACGCCCACGAAAGAAAAAGGGCAACCGGAAATCCGAGAATCAGCGCGACGATGACGAGCCGCACTCCCCAGATTGGAATCTCGAAGAATGGCAGGACCTGGGTCGCGATCTGGATCAGCACCCAGGCCAGGACCGCGTATCCCGCCGCCACGCGATAAACCTTGCGCCGCTTCAGCTCGCTGAAAAATTTCCGCGCGTCCATTGCCATCGGCCTAACCAATACAATGTCGCGCCGTTCTACGAAAGTTGCCGTCGAGCGCGAAGCGTGAAATAGGATTCGATGCCACCCGCGGCAAAGCACTCTTCCGTCGCGCAGGAGGATCGTTCCGGGCTCATCGCGGGCGTCGCCGCTTTCGGCACGTGGGGATTGATTCCGGTTTACTGGAAACTTTTCACAAACATTTCCGCGTCCCAGATTCTGGCGCACCGCTTCGTCTGGACGACTTGTTTCCTCGTCGGAATACTGAGCTGGCAACAGCGCTGGCCCGAAGTGCGCCAAGCGACGCGATCGCGCCGGGCGGTGTTGTATTGTCTCGCAAGCGGCCTGGCCATTTCGGTGAACTGGTTCTGCTTCATCTGGGCGGTGAATGCTGGTCGCGTCACCGAAACAAGCCTCGGTTATTTCATGACGCCGCTCATGAACGTCCTCCTCGGCGCGACGTTTCTCCGCGAGCGCCTCTCCCGCTGGCAACTTCTTTCCGTCATTCTCGCCCTGATTGGAGTGCTCAACCTCACGCTCGGCTACGGCCGGTTCCCCTGGCTCGCGATCACGCTTTGCGTTTCCTTCGGCCTCTATGGTTTGCTTCGAAAAAAATCCGGGGTCCGTCCCATCCCCGGTTTATTCCTCGAGACCACCCTGCTTACTCCGATCGCCGCCACGTATCTGGTGTATTTGCAACGCGCCGGAAATTCCGCGTTCAGTTCCGCCGGCTGGTCGATGGCGTTGCTGCTCATCACCACCGGCATTGTGACCGGCCTGCCGCTGGTCTGGTTCGGCCACGCCGCGCGTCATCTTCGCCTAACGACACTCGGCTTTCTCCAATATCTCTCGCCAAGCTGCAGTTTTTTCCTCGGCGTTTTTCTTTATCACGAGCCATTCACTCGCGCGCATCTCATCACGTTCACTTTCATCTGGATCGCGCTTGTTATTTTCACAGCCGAAGCCATCTGGCGCTGGCGGTCCGGACGCGAACGCGAAGACATGGCCGAGCCAGTAGCCCGCGCCGCGCACTGAAACCGCGTGCGCGGAAATCCCCAAATCCCAAGTTCCAAATCCCAGGCAATTTCCAAGCTCCAAATTGGAAGAAAGCTAGCATGCGCCCCTTTTGAGATTTCGACTTTGGAGACTTGGTTGGGATTTGGGCTTTGGTTTTTGGGATTTCCCGGCGCGGTCTCGCTACCAATTCGGCATGGCTCGACTATCGTAGCGCCGGGTATGACCGACGACGACTTCCAGTACGCGATCGAGAACACGCGCGTGATCCTCGCGCCCGAACGGCAAATCGCGACGTTCGGCAGCACGAGTTTTCGTTTTTATCTGATCTCGG
>DASQPH010000066.1:0-25572 GCA_035644055.1 Chthoniobacterales bacterium | reverse complement strand
GCCTTTGTGATGGTGTCGTAGATCAGCGCGAACTGGAGCGGGCCGGCGAGCGCGCTGATCGACCACGGCAACGCTTTCCGTTCTTCAGAGGTGAAAAACGGAAACGCGAAGAAGATGAGGAAGAACGCAGTCTGCCATCCGAGGGCGAGGGTGGCGTAACCGGCGTTGAAATTCGGGGAGCCCTGCCATTCGCATTGGACGAGCCACCCGAAAACGAGCGCGATGAGCGCGATCCAACTCGTTCGGGCGATGACAGCGAGGCCAAGCAACAGGACGCAGAGAACAAACGTGGTGATGAAGTACGGCGTCGGATTCGCCGCCGGCAATTTCGTCATCGCCATGATGATCAAGACAAACGGGAGCGACGCGGCCAGCGCGGGAATATTGCGGCGCACATGCGGCGAATCGGGGAAGAAGCGCGCGGCGGTGAACAGGGTTACCGAGAAAAACAAAGCGCCTGATCCCGCGGCGACAATGAGGAAACTGCCAAGGTCGATATCGGCCGGTCCGATCACGATCCAAAGAAGCGCGGAGAAGAAGGTGAGAACGACAGCGGCGGCGATGGCGAGCACTGAGCGGCGAACGAGAGCGACGCTGATGACAACGAAATCCAGAACCAGCAGGCACAACCAGACCGCGGAGGAGGTTTCGTTTTTCGAAACGCATATCCAAATCAGGATGAGCGGCAGAAGCGGCAGGAAATTCAGGACGGGCGATTTCGCGGGAGCGGCTTCCGCTGGTCTCGGCCAGACGGCGAAGCCCGCGTGCAGAATCGAGAAAGCGACGTAACCCCCGAGCGCCCACCAGAGGGTGGCGGCGGTCAGGTAGTTCGCGGTCCAGATCGAGAGGAAAACAAAAACGATTCCGCCGGCGATCGGAACGAGGAGACCGGGCTTTGAGTAAAGCAGCGCGAGACCGAGCAGGCCGGCCTCGGCCAGAAAGATGTAAGTGAAAAGAAATCCCGGGCGCGGTCCGAACTCCGGATAACTCAAGAAGCAGAATCCCCAAACGAGAGCGGCCAGACAGACCGCGATGGCAGAGCGCGCGGTCCAATTCGCAGGCGGATGAAGGCGTCGCGCCCACGCGAAGATCGCGAGGAACTGAATTTCGAACGCGATGAAAATGGCGAACGCGATGTTGGCCTTCCAGACCACGAAAAACTTATCGGCCCAGGCGAATTCCATGATGATGGTGCCGCCGGCGGCGAGAAGGACGAGGTAATCCCAGCGTTTCCGCAGCGCGACCGCGGCGACGCCAATGTTGAGGACGGCTATGTAACCAAAGAGCGCGGTCGGATTATCGACGCCGGTCGAGAGCAGGACCGGGGTGAGAAATCCGCCGAGCAGACCGAGGATCACGATGACCTGCGCGTTCATGCGGACGGCGAGGAAGAACGCCGCCGCGGTGACGATCGCCATCGAAGCGAACGCCGGTCCGAGCGCGATCAAGTGATAGAAAACGTGGGCGGCGAAAATGTTGCCGTAGAGGACGAGCACGCCGGTCGCGCAAAGACTTTGGCCGGAGACGCGATAGTTGCGCGCGGCCGTGAACCAGCCCGTCGCGATGAGGATGAGTCCAATGACCGTGCCGATGAGGACACGCATCGCGGGCGTGATGAGATTGTTGTCGAAGGAATACTTCACCAGGAACACGATCCCGAGGAAGAGGACGAACCCTCCGATCCACGCGAAAAGTTTTACGCCGAAAAACGCTTCCCAATCGAACGGCTTCGATGGGACTGGCGGCGGCGGCGGAATCGTGGGAGGCGGTGGTGGCCCAGGCGCCACCGGTTTGGGCGGAGCGGGCGGCGGACTGATAACTTTCGGTTCCACAGCTGCAGCCGGAGCAGCGCGTGGAATCGGCGGCGGAGCTGGTGGTGGCGGCGCGATCGATTCCCTAACGACTGGTTGTCGCTCGGGCACCGGCCCACGGTCGCGCTGGGCCTCGAGGTCGGCGACGCGCTGGACGAGATTGCGCACCGCCGTCTTGAGCTTTCGGATCTGAACGAAACCGATGATCAAAACGATCAGGGGCAAGAGAGCGAAGACGACAAGCACCGCGCAGCCGAAAAATTCCTTGTCGCTCATAATCCGGTGGGAGAATCGATGAACTCCCAAGGCAGGTTGAACCGTTCCGACAAATGCGCGGCGAGCGCTTTCACGCCGAACGTTTCCGTCGCGTAATGGCCGCCAAGCAAAAAATTAATTCCGAGTTCTTCCGCCGCAACGGCCGCCCAGTGCGGTGCTTCGCCGGTGACGAACGTGTCGATCCCTTCGCGCGCCACCGCATAAATTTCCGAACCAGCGCCGCCCGTTATGAGACCAATTGATTCTGTCTCGGCCGGACCGGTAGCGAACATTCGGACCGGCCCGCCTAACGACTGCTCGAGTTTGCGGGCGAAATCATCGCGGGAAACCCGGGCCGCAACCCTCAGTCCGATCGGCTGGCCTTTGATCTCGAAAAACGGTTTCGCGTCTTCGAGGCCTAACGAATCGGCCAGCTGCGCGTTGTTCCCAAGAACAGAATGGAGATCAAGCGGAAGGTGCGCGCTGTAGAGCGCGAGATCGTTTCGCAGAATTTGTTCGAGCATGCGGCGACGCCCGCCGCTAATCGGTTGCAGTCCCGGCCAAAAAAGGCCGTGATGGACAATGAGGAAGTTTACGCCGCTCTCGATCGCGAGATCGATCGTGCGCGTCGAAGCGTCAACCGCCGCGCCGATCTTCGTGACCGCCCCCGAGTTCTCCACCTGGAGACCGTTGAGCGCATTCGGCCAGTCCTCGATTTCACGAATGCGCAAATGCTCGTCCGCGTAGGAAACGATTTGCGAAAGGGTCGCCACGCGCGGCATTGTGGAGAAGCCAGTTGCAGATTGCACGCGCAGAAAGACGGCGGAATCCGAAGGGCTTGACGAATTGTTTCCGCGTCGGACGGTTAGGCGTCGCTGCGAATTCAACGAGGAGGAACTGTGGAATACACTGATGCGCCGACTTTAGAACCGCCGGTTTCCGCTGACACGATGGAGTGTCCGCTTTGCGGTCATATCCTGCCGAAAGATGCTGACGCGTGCGATCGCTGCGATTGGGTCCGGACTGATACGGAAACCGCCGAGGGTAAGGCGAGCGATGCGGTTGCCGTCATGCTGAGCGTGATTCCGGGACTCGGTCACGTCTACAAGGGATACAAACTAATTGGACTGCTTTTCTTCTTTGGAGCGATCGGAGCGCTTCTCGCCGGCGCGCTCGCGGCGACTGCGACCGCCGGCTTCGGTCTCTTCCTGATTCCGATCTATTGGTTCGCCTGCATGTTTCACGTCTACGGAATTCACGATCGGGTGGCGTCGACTTCGAAAGAGGACGAAGGCGAAGAGTATTGAGACGTTGAAGCGATAAAGCGTTAAAGCGTTTTTTCCGCTTCAACCCTTCACCGCTTCAACGTTTCGATGCGGTCACCGCCACATGGATCTCTTCCATGATCTCACGCAGTCCGTAGCGGAATTTCCATTCCGGATAATGCGCCTGGAATTTCCGGACGTCGCTGATCCACCAGATATGGTCGCCGATCCGATTCGCCTCTTCGTATTTCCAGGTTAAACGCCGGCCGCTAATTTCTTCGCAAAGGTTGATTGCCTCGAGCATCGAACAGTTGCTGTGGCGGCTGCCGCCGATGTTGTAGACCTCCGCCACCCGCGGCGCGCGGATGAACGCGGCGAACGCGTCCACCAGATCGGCGCTATGAATGTTGTCGCGCACTTGTTTTCCATTGTAACCGAAAACGCGATAGGGCCGGCCCGTGACGGTGCAGATCATCAGATAAGAAAGAAATCCATGCAGCTCCGCGCCGGCGTGTGCCGGACCGGTGAGACAACCGCCGCGGAAACTAACCGTCGGCATGTTGAAGTAACGGCCGTATTCCTGGACGAGAATATCAGCCGCCGCTTTCGACGCGCCGAAGAGCGAATGCTTCGTGTAATCGATGCTCATCGTTTCGGAAATGCCGGGCTCGTATTCGTGGCCCGGCTCGATTTCCCAGCGCAACGGGAGCTCGCGCAACGGAAGCCGATTCGGCGTGTCGCCATAGACCTTGTTCGTCGACGTGAAAACGAAGGGCGCTTCAGGACAGGATTGCCGCGCCGCTTCGAGCAAATTGAGCGTGCCGTTGGCGTTCACCGTGAAATCGGTTTGGGGATCGCGCGCCGCCCAATCATGCGACGGCTGCGCGGCGGTGTGAATGACGGCCGCGATTTCGCTTCCGTGTTCCTTAAACAGCGCGAGGATTTTTCCGGCCTGGCGAATATCGAGATCGTGATGCTCGTAATCGCCGACCGTTCCCAATAATTCGTCCCGCGTTTTTTTGGTGGACGCTTCGGCGCCGAAGAACTCGCTCCGCATGTCGTTGTCGATCCCGATGACGCGGTAACCCTCCGCCGCAAAATGGCGCACGCTCTCCGAGCCGATCAGGCCTGCCGAGCCGGTCACGATTATTCTGCGCATTAGAAAAACGGAAGCGAAACGCGTCCCGGAATCAAGCTTCGCCGAGAATCCAGGTGAGACCGCCGGTCACCGGCGCGACGCGCGCAGAGGGATATTGTTGATCGCCGTCCAGAATTTTTTCCAACAGCGCGGGGTTCTTGTTCGCGTTCACGAGGAAACCGACGTGCCGCGCCTGATTGATCAGCGGATAGGTAAACGTGATCCGCCACGAATCGAATTTCGGGACGAAATTGGCGACCACCTTGCGCGTCTTTTCTTCGAGCGCCGCGGTGTCCGGAAACAGCGACGCCGTATGACCATCATCGCCCACGCCTAGCAGAATGAGATCGTGACGATAAATCATTTCACCGCACTGCGTCGCGAGAACGTCCAGTCCGTCCTGATATTCCTGCGCCGCAATTTGCGGGTCGATCTCGCCTCGCATGCGCGCGATCGATTTTTGCGGCACCGCACCCAGAACGAAAAGAGACTCGCGCGCCATCCGGAAATTGCTTTGCGGATCGTCAGGCGGGACGCAGCGTTCGTCGCCGAATGTAAAAAGGACGCGGTCCCACGGCAGGTCCCGCGCGATCCGGGCGAACTCGGTGTAAACCGGGCGGGGCGTGTTTCCACCGGAGAGCGCGATGCGAAATTGGTCGCGCTCTGCCAAGGCGGCGCGGGCGTGACGCAGAATAAATTCCGCCGCGTCGTGCACGAAGTTCTGCGAGCGGAGGACGTCGCGCTTCATGCGGGGCGCTAGATCGCGCAGTGCGACAACCCGCGCTTCTCGAGATAGCGCTGATGATATTCTTCTGCGCGATAAAACGGCGGCGCGGGCTGGATGAAAGTCACGATCGGATTCTTGAACCGGCGGCTTTTGTCGAGTTGCGCCTTGGAAGCTTCGGCCGCGGCTTGCTGCTCGGGTGAATGATAAAAAATCACGGAGCGATATTGATCGCCGGTGTCAGGTCCCTGGCGATTCAACGTGGTGGGGTTGTGATTGGCCCAGAAAATATCCAGCAGTTGATCGTAACTCACGACAGCCGGATCGAATTCCACCTGCACAACTTCGGCGTGACCGGTCGTATGGCTGCACACATCTTCGTAAGTTGGGTTATCGGTTTTGCCACCGGCATAACCGACCAAGGCCTCTTTCACACCCGGAACCGCGCGAAAAGTCGCTTCCACGCCCCAGAAACATCCTGCGCCGAAGGTGGCTTTTTCGGTTGGCATGGGATCACGATGAAGCGGGATGGGGGCAGGTGCAAACGGCGACAATGACGAATGACGAATGACGAAGGAATGACGAAGCTCGAATGACGAAGCTCGAATGACGAAAGCCGACGACAACGCGCCTCTTTCTGCATTCGGTCATTCGATATTCCTTCGTCCTTCGTCATTCGTCATTCGTCATTCTCCTCACATCACCATTCCGCCATCGACCGTCAGCACCTGGCCGGTGATATATTTTGCTTCCGGTGAGGCGAGATAGGCAACGGCGCCGGCGATGTCGTCGGGCTCACCGAGTTTTCCGAGCGGAACTTTTTGCAGAATGGCTTGCCGTATTTCCTCCGAGAGAACAGTTGTCATGTCGGTCTCGATCAATCCGGGAGCGACCGCATTGACGGTGATTCCGCGGCTGGCGAGTTCACGCGCCAGAGTTTTCGTCAGGCCGATCAATCCGGCTTTGCTGGCGGCGTAATTTGCCTGGCCGGCGTTGCCGATTAATCCGGCGATTGAGCTGATGTTGATAATCCGGCCGCTGCGTTGCTTGATCATCGGGCGCATGATGGCTTGCGTGAAATTGAAGGCGCCCTTCAGGTTGGTGTTCAACACGGTGTCCCAATCATCCATCGACATTCGCATGCTCAACCCGTCGCGGGTGACGCCGGCATTGTTCACCAAAATGTCGACGCGTCCGAAGTCTTCGAAAATTTGGGCGGCGGCCTTTTGCACTGCAGCCTGCTCCGCGACATCGACTGCGTAGGCTTTGGCCGCATCCGCGCGCAGCGAATTAATTTCATCCGCGGTTTTTTGGGCGTTGCTTTCGGTGCGGCTCACCGACGCAACCCGCGCGCCTTCCTTCGCGAGACGAACGGCGATGGCGTGGCCAATGCCGCGACCCGCGCCGGTAACAACCGCCACCTGGTTTTCGAATCTCATAAGCCGAACGTTATGCGGCCGCGCGCGGAGAACAATCATCGTTGTAGCCGGGATCGGTGATCCCGGCCGAGTATCGGCGCGAACACAGGCCGGGATCACCGATCCCGGCTACAGGGTGAACACGCTCAAGAACGCGACCTCGATAGCAAGCGCTTCCTGGATGTTGCGGCCGAGATGATCGCGCAATTCTTCAAGGCGACGGATCCGGCTCAGGATGTCCGGCGTTTTCAATCGCGACGCCAGCGCCTCGGTTTGTTTCTTCGCCCTGGGAAGTTCGCGCCGCGCGATTCCGGTGTTGGCGCGCAGCACATCGGACCACCAGAGAAACAAAATCTCCAGCAGACGCGCACGATGACGGACGTACTGACTTTCGGTCAGCGCTTTGTAATAATCTTCGCGCTCATCGAGCCAGGCGCCGTCGGTCGTGTTGCGATAACGTGCTTCGTCGCGCTTCAACGCCGCCGCATTTTCGTCCTGAATCTCTTCGCGAACCTGCGCGAGCAGGCGATGGAATCCGCGCGCCAGTTGATAGGCCGGTCGAATCCCCTGCCCTTTCGAATTCGCCGCATCGCCGAGCAAACGCACCAATTCCTCTTCTTCGTCCGAGAAAGTCCGCTCTTCCTCGGCGGCCAACGCGATGGAGACGCAACGCGACAGGATCGTGTCCGGCAAAACTTCCGGCATAGAGCTGAGCAGGATGAGCAATGAGTCGTTAGGCGGTTCCTCCAGCGTTTTCAGGAACGCATTTGCGGCCTGCGGCTGAAGCCGGTCGGCGTCGGCGATGATCGCGACTTTGCGGTGACCGTTGCCGCTCCGCATTTGGAGCGCATGTTCGAGGGCGCGGACCTGATCGATCACGATCCGGCGCGATTTCGATTCCGGCTCGGCCAGGAAAACGCCGGGCGGCGGCGAAGAAAAAACGTCATCCGATTTCGCGGACGCGACGAGATTTGAAAGATCGGAGGCGAGTCCGCGTTTGCCGCTTCCGGGCGGGCCGGAAATCAAATAAGCGTGACCGAGCCGGCCGCGTTCATGAGCGCGAATCAAATATTCCAATGCTCCGGTTCGGGTGAAGGCCATTGTTACATTTTCGATTTTGAAGGCCCGGCCTCGCTCGCTGCGCGAGCTGCGTTACGGCGAATTTCGATTTTCGATTGAAGCGTGTTCCAGATTTCAGCCTCGATCGCATCGGGCGATTGCGCGCCGTCGATCAAGATGAAGCGATCGGGTTCACGCTTCGCCAATTCTCGATAGCCCTGGCAAACCCGCTCGTAGAATTCGACCGGCTCTTCCTCCATCCGATCCTTCACCTGCACCGGTCGGACACGGCGGAGCAGTCGAGCACGAGCGGTCTCAACATCGATGTCGAGAATGAATGTCACGTCGGGTCGCGCGTCGCCGACCGCAAAAGCGTTCAGCGTCGCGACAATCTCGGGAGAAAGTTTTCGGGCCACGCCCTGATAAACCGTGGTCGAATCGGAGAAACGATCGGAGATCACGATCGTTCCCTGTTCGAGCGCCGGCTGAATTGTTTCGTGGACGAGCTGGGCGCGACTCGCTTCGAAGAGCAACACTTCGGTTTCCGGAGTCATCGCGAAACTTTCCGGGGCGAACTGGAGCAGGTCGCGGATTTTCTCGCCGATGGCGGTGCCGCCCGGTTCGCGCGTGACGAGGGTGCGGATACCGGCTTGCTCCAGGCGCGCGGCGAGCCGTTTGACCTGGGTCGATTTCCCGCAGCCTTCCGAACCTTCGAATGTGATGAATGCGCCGCGGGCCATGTGACCGAGTGTCAAACAAAGCCGCGCCGTTGTCGAATCGCAGGCGACGAAGCGAGCCAAGGAAGGGCGCTTTCCAAACCGCCCTCTTTGATGTCCGCGGTCGGAGACCGCGCTAGATTGGCCGGCGGACTGGAGACCGCCGCTCCTTGGTGCTTGTTGTCGAATCGTCGCGGCTGCTAGTAATCGAACCCGTGAAACAATACTGGCTCGTGAAATCGGAACCGTCCGCCTATTCGTGGGCGAATCTTGTCGCAGATGGCAAAACGTCCTGGACCGGCGTTCGCAATTTCACCGCCCGGAATAATCTGCGCGCGATGCGCAAAGGGGACGCGGCGTTTTTCTATCACAGTGTAACGGAAAAGGCGGTCGTAGGAATCGCGGAAGTTGTGCGGGAAGCGTATGCCGACCCGACGGCGAAGGAAGGTGATTGGAGCGCCGTGGATCTGGCGCCGGAAAAAGCATTAGCAAAAGCGGTCGCGCTCGAGGAAATCAAAGGCAACGCGAAACTGAAAGAAATGGCGCTGCTGCGTTTGTCGCGGCTCTCCGTCCAGCCGGTGACCAAGGCCGAGTTCGAGGAAATCGTGCGGATGGCGAGGTAGGGACGCCGCGCTGCGGCGTCCGGCGTGATTGATATGCTTCCGCGGCGGACGGCGCAGCGCGCCGTCCCTACCACAACCGATTAGGCTTGTTTGCACCCGAGTTGAGACCGAAAATTCCGGCGTGACCGGAGCCAGTGCGACGTCCTTGCCGTCCCTCTTCGCGCTCTCGGCGGAAGCGGAGCGCGCGGCGCTGGTCGTTTCCATCCACGACGTCGCCCCGTCCACCCAAACGCGTGTCGCGGAAATTATCTCCGAGCTGGCTCATCGTGGCGTCGCGGTCTCCTCGCTCCTGGTCGTGCCGAATTATCATCGCCGGGGTTGTTCGACTGACGATCGCGGGTTTGTTCGCTGGCTTCAGGACCTGGAAACGAAGGGGCACGAGATCGTGATCCACGGATATTTTCACGAACGCCCGCGGCGCGACGAGGAATCGGTCTCGCAAAAATTGTTCACGCGTTTCTATACGAAAGATGAGGGCGAATTCTATGATCTCGATTACGACGAAGCGTTTCGCCGGATCACGCAGGCGCGCCAGGAATTTACTGGGGCGGGATTAACTCCGCGCGGATTCATCGCGCCGGCCTGGCTGCTCGGGCCGTCCGGCGAACGCGCCGCCACCGACGCCGAGTTGGAATACACGACGCGATTAACCGCCGTGCGCGATTTGCGTTCGGGCGAAAATTATCCAGCCCGGACGCTTGCTTACAGTGTGCGGAGCGGATGGCGGCGCACGGCAAGTCTCGCCTGGAACAATCTGCTTGCGCATCAGCTTGCCGAAGCGCCGCTGGCCCGCGTTAGCATTCATCCGCCAGATCGCGATCATACGGAGGTCTGGCGCCAGGCTTTACGGCTGACAGAACGACTGCTTGCGAACCGTAACGCGACAACCTACCGCGATTGGATCGCGGAGAAACGCGTCCAGCGCCAGGCCTAACGAACGGTTATGAGCCGCTGCGATCTTCACATTCATTCGCGTTTCAGCGCGCGCTCGGAGGAATGGCTCTTCCGCCGGTTTGATTTCCCCGACAGCTACAGCGATCCGCGCGCGTTGTATCGCCTGGCCCATGAAGCCGGCATGGATTTTGTCACGATCACCGACCACGACACGATCGAGGGAAATCTCGAGATCGCGGAGTTGGAAGGGACATTCATCAGTGAAGAGGTGACTACGTATTTTCCGCACGATCCCTGCAAAATCCATCTCCTCGTTTGGGGGATCAGCGAGGCGCAGCATGCGGAGATCGTTCAGACCCGCGACAACATTTTCGCCCTGCAGAGCTACCTCCAGCGAGAGAGCATCGCGCACTCGGTTGCGCATCCGCTCTACAGCATCAACGGCAAACTGGAAGCGTCGCATCTCGAACGGCTGATTCTGCTTTTCAAGCACTTCGAGGGAATCAACGGGCTGCGAGATCAGCTCTTGAGCAAGTTGGGGCGCGAACTGCTTTCCGACCTTACGCCGGAAAAAATCGAGGAATGGGCGAACCACCACAACCTTCAGCCGACGCATCCGGAGCCGTGGCGGAAAATTTTTACCGGCGGTTCCGACGATCACGGCGGCCAGTTTGTCGCGGGCGCATTCACGGAAACTCCGAAAGCGCGGACGACGGCGGAATTTCTCGTCCATGTTCGCGAGGGCGATTGCGAACCGCGCGGCGAAGGCGGCACGCCGCTCGCGTTGTCGCACGGGTTTTACAACACCGTCTCCTGTTTCATCCGCGACCGATTCACGGAAAATCTCGGTCCGACCGCGCCGCTCCTCGAAACGATGTTTTCGCGTTTCATGGAAGGACGCGACCCGACCGAGTTCACCCTCAAAGAAAAAGCGACGTTCATCGCGCAGGGCGTGATGTCGGGAAAAATTTTCGAACTGGCAAAGCCGCGCAATGTTTCGCTCTGGAAAGGGCTCTCGAAACATTTCTCGCAGCCGCGCGTGAAAGCGCGGCTGGCGCGCGAGATGCAGGATGTGAAGGAACCGGAGAGGCGCACGTTCCTGATGGCGAACCTGGTTTGCGAACAGCTCGCCTTTCGCCTTTTCGAAAAATTCGTGCAGCAAATCCGCAAAGGAAACCTGATCGAGAGCATGCAGGCCTTGAGCGGGATCGCGCCGATCATCGTTCTGCTGACGCCGTACCTTTACGCGTTCCACAGCCAGGCGCCGTCGCGTCGCTGGCTGCGCGATGTTTTTTCCAAAATGACCGGCGGGATCCCGGCGGAGTTGCAAAACCGGAAGCGGGCCTGGTTCACGGACACGCTCGATGACGTCAACGGCGTCGCGAACACGATTCGCAAAATGACGGCGGCCGGCGTGGCCGCGGGCGAGAAACTGATCGTGGTGACTTCGCGACGGCGCCTCGACGTGGATGAAATCCCGATTAAAAATTTCCCCCCGATCGGCGAATTCGCATTGCCGGAGTACGAGCTGCAACGGCTCAGCTTCCCGCCGATCATGCAGATCCTCGATTACATTCAGCGCGAACAATTCACTGAGATCATCATCAGCACGCCGGGCCCGGTGGGATTAGTCGGGCTGCTTGCCGCCAAGATGTTGAACCTGGAATCGAGCGGCATTTATCACACCGACATTCCCGAATACGTGCGCATCCTGACCGAGGACCGTTTCCTCGAAAGCCTGGCCTGGAGCTACATGCACTGGCTCTACGGGCAGGTCGATACGGTGTTCGTCAACTCCGAGCATTACCGGAAATGCTGGGTCGATCGCGGGTTCGCGCCGGAGAAATTGAAAATCCTTCCACGCGGTCTCGACACCGATTTGTTCACGCCGTCGCGGCGCGACCTGACGTTCTGGTCCGGGTCGGGCGCAAACGGCAGTGACGTGCGGCTGCTGTATGTCGGCCGCATCTCGCGCGAAAAAGATCTCGACGTGCTGGCGACGGCTTACAAAAAAATCCGCGACAGCGGCCAGCCGGTGAAACTTTATCTCGTCGGCGATGGACCTTACAGCGAAGCGCTCGCGGCCGCGTTGCCCGACGCGATTTTTCTCGGTTACTTGACCGGCGAAAAACTGGCCAACGCCTATGCATCGGCTGACGTTTTCGTTTTTCCGAGTACGACCGACACCTTCGGCAACGTCGTCCTCGAGGCGCAGGCCTCCGGGTTGCCCGTCATCGTGTCCGATTTAGGCGGTCCAAAGGAATTGGTGGAAGACGGACGCACCGGGTTCGTGACCAAGGCGCACGACGCGGACGATTTCGCCCGCGCGATCGAACGCATGAGCAGCGATTCGAATTTGCGCGCGCGAATGGGGCGAGAAGCGCGGCAACAGGTGATCGATCGGAGCTGGCCCGGGGCCTTTCGGAAGTTCTGGCAGGCGACCGAACTATAATTTTCATACGATTTCAGAGGTGAGATGCCGCGGTTCCTCACCATAATGCTGTTAGTCGTGCTCCCCCTTTCGGGCCCGGCCCGCGCGGATGAAACGGTGCGCCAGGTGCAGGAGGAACTCCGGAAGCGGAACCTCTATTTCGGTAACATCGACGGCCAGAGCAGCCCGGTTTTGGTGGATGCGCTGAAGCGATACCAGGCGCGGAAGGGTTTCGCGGTTACGGGCAAGGTCGATCATGACACGGCCATCTCGCTTCACGTGGAGACAACGACAGTGGCGGCTGTCGCTCCGCTCCCAGATGTGCCCGTCCTGAAGAGCGACACGGCGAGCGCGTTACCGGAATCGGAGCGCCTCGCGCTCCAGCGGGAAGCAGAAGAAAAACCGGACCTGACTCCTACTCCGCCGCCTCCGGCCGAGTCTCCGCCGCCTGGACAAGACCTCAGTCCCGAGCGGGTCAACAAATTCGTCCAGGAGTATCTGCGCGATGCGGAAAGTACTGATGTTCCGAAGCAGGTAAATTATTATGCGTTCCCGGTTCGCTATTTCGATCACGGCAACGTGTCGCAGGAATTCGTCACCAAGGACACGAGTAATTACGTGAAACGATGGCCGGAACGGAAGTACGCGCTCACCGGCCCGGTAACCTTTTTTGCCTCGGACAACGAGGCCGAAACCAATGTGGAATTTACGATCGCGTTCGAGCTTCACAGCCCCGGGCGACCGACCAAGAACAAGGCCGCGGGTCGGACCAGAAACTGGTGGACCGTCCGAGGGAACGCCGATGATTTGAAAATAATTGCGATTCGGGAGGCGCGCGTACGCGAATAACTAAATGGAAAAGCCGTCTGATACGGGCTGGTGCGGCACTCGCCCCGTCCTGAAAGGAGGCACGGTGATGTTGTGACATTCAAATGAAAGTCCAAACCAAGATCACGCTTCTGCTTGTCGCGGTGATAGCGGTTTTCGTGGCCGGCCTCTGGGCCTTCCGCGCATTCGACCAGGAAAAGTTCCGCGAAATCCGAACCAGCCGGCTGGCCGAAGCCAAGCGCGGCTTCGACAATTTCCTTCGCAAAGATGGCGAGCCGCTTGAAACCCTCGCCGATTACGACACGACCTGGGACGACATGGTCGAGGCCATCCAGACAATTAACAACAAATGGCTTGGCGAAAACGTCAGTGGCGAAACTCTCCTCGGTTACAAGGCGAACGCGGTTTGGATTTACAATCGTGACGCCGCGTTGATCTACTCGCAAAGCACTGATCCGGTTGATCCCGACCGCGACAAATCAGTTCCGACCGACCGCCACAATGCCATTCCCCCGCCGCTTCCTCTCCCGCGTGAAGCGTTCGACCGGCTTTTCGCCAAAGAGCCATCGGCGCACTTCTTCGTAAAGATCAACGCCGAAGTAATGGAGATCCGTGGCGCGACGGTGCACGGCTCCAAAGACTATGCCCGGCAAACTCCGCAGCAGGGTTATTTCTTTGTCGGCCGACTTTGGAATGGCCCGCCCCTGGAAGACATGTCGCTCTTCTCCAACGCGAAGTTAAGTCTTGCGCCTCCACAGACGCAGCCGGTCGAAATCGTTGAGGATGGGTTGACTGTTTTCACGAAGACGTTGCCGGGGTGGGACGGGCAACCAGTGGCGTATCTGGTTGTAAAAAACGAAATGCCAGTCGTGCGTTTGCTCAACCAATCGAACGAGCGGCTCATTCTTTCGCTCTTCCTTTTCGCGAGTGTCCTGCTCCTCGTGATCTATTGGTCGGTTGTTCGCTGGGTCAGCCAGCCGCTGAGGAAAATCATGGAGACGTTGAAGCGCAACGACCTGAAACCGATCGAGCGGATGTGCTGGGACCATTCTGAGTTCGGCGAGATGGCCCGAACTACCCACAAATTTTTCGAGCAGCGCGACAATCTTGTCCGCGAGATGGAAGAACGCCGCGCGACGGAAGAAGCTCTCCGCAAGAGCGAAGAAGAGCTCCGCCATTCCCAAAAGATGGAAGCCGTGGGCCGGCTCGCCGGCGGCGTCGCGCATGATTTCAACAATCTGCTTACCGCGATCATTGGTTATGCGGAACTGATTGCGACGCGGGCCAGCAGTAATTCGCTGGCGAAGCAGAACGCCGAGTTGATCCGCAAAGCCGGCGAACAGGCGGCCACGCTCACCCGGCAATTGCTCGCCTTCAGCCGCAAACAAATTCTGCAACCGAAGGTGATCGATCTGAACTCACTGGTTGTCGAGATGGAGCGACTGCTCCGGCGCGTGATCGGCGAACGCTTCGATTTGCAATCCCATCCCGACGCGAAAAACGGCCGGGTCAAGGCGGACCCGAGCCAGCTCGAACAGGTCGTGTTGAATCTCGGCGTCAACGCGCGGGACGCGATGCCCCGCGGCGGCAAGCTAATCATTCGGACGGAAAACGTGATGCTCGATCGCGCGGAAGCCGCGCAGCTCTCTGAGTCACTCCAGGCTGGCGAATACGTCATGCTTTCAGTCACCGACACCGGCGCAGGCATGGACGAAGAAACCATGTCGCACATCTTCGAGCCATTCTTCACCACGAAGGGCCCGGGCAAAGGAACTGGTCTGGGACTGGCCACGGTTTACGGAATCGTGCGTCAAACCGGCGGCGGCATCTCGGTCGAAAGCGAGACCGGCAAGGGCAGCATTTTCCGGATTTATCTGCCGGTCGAATCGGCGCCGGTCGATTACACGCGCGTGCCGCTCAAGCCGGTGGAGAAATCGGAGAATTTTGAAACGGTGCTCGTGGTCGAGGACGAAGACATCGTTCGCGAGCTGGTCTGCGAAGTCCTCGAGCATCAGGGGTACAATGTCATCGGCGCTCGCGACGGAATCGAAGCGCTCCGCGTCGCCTCGGATTGCGACGGTGACATTCATCTCCTCGTCAGCGACGTAATCATGCCCCACATGAATGGCCATGAGCTGGCCGCCAAGCTCTGCGCGCTTCGCCCCGACATGAAAGTCCTTTATGTTTCCGGCTACTCGGATAACGACATCGGCGATCACGGAACGCTCGATCCGCGCCACGACCTGCTCCAGAAACCTTTCACCCCCCAAACCCTGGCCCGCAAGATTCATGACGTGATTCGGGAAGGACGTCATGCCGTTACCGCAAGATAATTCCGGGGGCCGCACCTGCGTTTTTCTCGCGATAGCCATCCTGTCGTTAGGCCTGGTCGACGAGTCGTTAGGCCAAATGATGAGCTCGCTGAAGGCGCCTCTCACGCCGCCAAAGAAGACCGAGGGACTGGCAGCGTGGTACAATGTCCCGCCGAATTCGCTCGCGAAACGCCGCGCCGGCAAAGACGAGTTGACCGCTGCCCATAATCGCCTGCCGATCGGAACCAAGGTGCGCGTTACTCACATCGCGAATGGAAAATCCGTCGTCGTCAGGATCACCGATCGCGGCATCTCCGGTCACCGAGCCATGATCGATCTCTGCAAGGAAGCAGCCGTGAAGCTCGATATGCTGCGGGAAGGATCGGCCCGCGTCCGCCTCGAGGTTTTGCCAGACGATAAGACGCCGGAATCGACGACAAAGGCCCCGGCCTTGTAATCAGGCCGGCGCAGTCGTCGGCGGCGGCAACGTCGAAGGCGCGGGTACAGCCGCGTTCCCCCAGACATCGTATTGATCGCCAAATTGCCGGATGAACAGAAGTTTGAAAGTCGCCAGCCAGACGATCGCCGGAAGCAACAACACCGTGCTGATGTAAGGCAGGCCGCCAATGCAGCAGGTGACGCACGCCACCATGGTGCCGATGACCGCCACGCCAAGGACAAGCGCGATTCCGAAGAGCACAAACAAAACGAATGGCCCGGGATTGCGTCCGATCAGTTTCGCCACGTCGACAAAAGCTTCGCGCGCGAAGCAACGGCGCCGGTACATGACCGGGACCATGAACGCCGAGACCACTCCGAAGAACACCGCGAAAACAATCCAGATCAGGGCAATGACGACCAATGCGATGACGCCAATAACCGTTCCCGGGCCGGCGTCGTCGCCGTGCATGCGGAAAAAGCACAGCCATATAAACAGCCCCGCGATCGCGACGATCACAAACGCGCCAAACGCAATCGCGAGTGAAAACAGAAAGTAGCTGTTGCCCTCACGACGATATTCGCGCCACGGCTCGGCGATCGCGCCGCGGTTTTTCACGATGCAATCGGTGAAAATAAATTTCCCACGCGACGAGACCCACATCCAGACCACCGTGAGAACAATGATAAGGAGAACGACGGCGGCGATGCCCGCGATGATCCACGGCGTCGCGTCCCAGTTCGCAAAATTGCCGTGCGTTTCGGAGCGATATTTCCAATCCCCGTTTCCGAATCGTCCAAGCCGGCTGAAATTTCCACCGCCGCCGCCGCCGGGATTACCCGCGACAAAGGCAGCGAACGCGATCGTCAGCCATTTTGCGATGTCGAAGGGGCGGAACAACATCGCTTTCATCCATTCGAGCGCGGCCTGGAAAGGCGCGATGATTTCAATTCTCGGTGCGGTCCCGTTCATGCGGCGATTTCACTCCTTTCGCGCGCAGATTTCAAGCTGGTTGTAGCCGGGATCGGTGATCCCGGCTCGCCATTCGTTGACTTGATTTCGTTCGGTCTTAGTTTGGCCGACCGGCATCGCGCCGGTTTCGTCATCGTGAAAAGCGTTCTCTTTGTCTGCACCGGCAATATATGCCGCAGCCCAATGGCCGAAGGCTTGTTCGGCCGCTTGCTCGGCAACCGCAAGGACATCGAGGTCGCCTCCGCCGGCGTGCACGCGGTGCGCGGACAACCGCCGAGCCTGCATGCGATCCACGTCTGTGAACAGGAAGGCGTCGATATTCGCGGGCTGCGCAGCCAACCGCTCACCGCCACGCTCATCGATCGCGCGACGCACGTTTTCGCGATGACCGGCGCGCATCTCGAAACGATCCACACCTTCTTCCCGCAGGCCGCCGACAAAACCTTTCTCCTCCGCGAATTCGAAGAGCCCGGCATGACCGTTTGGCGCGATGTGCCGGACCCGATCGGGTGCAGCCGCGACGTTTACACCGTCTGCGCCGAGACAATCAAAAACGCTTTACCCACCGTGCTCGCGTTCGTAGAACAAAGCGAACTCGCGGTCCCCGCAAAATCGCGCGGCGGCGGCACTTCATCTTTCACCATGGCAGATCCCGACATCTCACCTGGCTTCGGCGCATCATCCGGTTCTACTGGCGGGCCCTTGAGCAAAGTCGACCCGGAAATTTTCGCGGCGATCCAGGCCGAGGAAAAGCGCCAGCGCGAGAACATCGAGCTGATCGCATCCGAAAATTTCACCAGCCGTGCGGTGATGGAAGCGCAGGGCAGCGTTCTCACCAATAAATACGCCGAGGGTTATCCAAAGAAACGCTGGTACGGCGGTTGCGAGAACGTGGACACCGCCGAGCAGCTCGCGATCGATCGCGCGAAGCAGCTTTTCGGTTGCGAGCACGTCAACGTCCAGCCCCACAGCGGCGCCCAGGCGAACATGGCCGTTTATTTCTCGGTCCTGAAGCCGGGCGACAAAATCCTCGCCATGAATCTCGCTCACGGCGGCCATCTCACCCACGGTCATCCCGCGAATTTCTCCGGCAAGTTTTACGAGGTCTCGCAATACGGCGTCAGCGCCGAGACCGAGCAGATCGATTACGACACGTTGCAGAAACAAGCCGAAGAAGTTCGCCCGGCCATGATCACGGCCGGCGCTTCCGCTTATCCGCGCATCATCGATTTCCCGCGGCTCCGCCAGATTGCCGATTCCGTCGGCGCTTTGTTGTTCATCGACATGGCGCACATCGCCGGGCTCGTCGCTGGCGGCCAGCATCCCACTCCGATTCCGCACGCGCATTTCGTCACCACCACCACGCACAAAAGTCTGCGCGGCCCGCGCGGCGGTATCGTCATGTGCACCGCCGAACACGCCAAGGCGATCGACGCCACCGTGTTCCCCGGCGTGCAGGGCGGCCCTCTCATGCACGTCATCGCAGCGAAAGCTGTCTGCTTTCACGAAGCGCTCCAGCCGCAGTTCCGCGATTACCAACGGCAGGTCGTGATCAACGCCAAAGCGCTCGCCGCCGCGTTAGGCCGGCACGGTTACCGGATCACTTCCGGCGGCACCGACAACCACCTCATGCTCGTCGATCTCCGCCCGAAAGATCTGAACGGCAAAGTCGCCCAGGAAGTCCTCGATCGCGCCGGCATCACCGTGAACAAAAACGGCATCCCCTTCGACACCTATCCCATCTTCAAACCCGGCGGCATCCGCGTCGGCACTCCCGCCGTCACGACCCGCGGCATGAAAGAAGAAGAAATGCTCGACATCGCCGACCTCATCAACGACGCCCTCCAAAACCGCGACGACCAAAGCGCCCTCGACCAAATCCGCGCAAAAGTCCGCGAACTAACGCGCCGCTTCCCGTTGCCAAGCTGAAACGCGCGAGCGCTAATATTCGTCGAACCGCTCCGTCTATTCCCCTTCCGGCGCTTCGGTGTCCTTCGGCTTCAGTCTGGGTGACACCGGCTTGACGGGAACAGGCTTTAGGGTCGTCGAGAAAATTTTCTTCCCGTGCTCGATCACAAACTTCAATGGAATTTTCGGGTTATTAATATCTCGACGTTCCAGCTTCCATTTGGTTTTCCATTTCGAGAAGTACGGCTCGAGTTGTTCAGGCCGCAACAAGTACACAGCCTGCAGTTCGATGCCCTCATACACTGCGAAGCACCAATGCACCTGCCGGTATTTCTTAATAATCGCCGGATTCATGTGGTGATGGGTCGAAAAACTTCTCGTGAGCAGAGTATTCACTGATTTCAGCTCGTACTCCTTCCCGCGCTTGTCACGCGCGTCATTACCTTCCCTGCCAGGAATCACTGTCAGCCCAGTGATCAGAACCAACTGGAGCAACTTGCCACCATTATCTTGAAAGATGTCGCCAATGCCATGTCTGGATGCGAGTTTCTGATATTCTCGTATACTCGGAAAGATGCGCTCTAACACCGCCCGGTCTGGATGCGACTTCATCTTGTCAGGGCTGCAAGAGTTTTTGAACAGTCGAACCGACGGCGTTAGCCAACCGCTCGATATTGTCTATCGAAACGTTCCGTTCACCACGCTCGACGGAGCCGATATATGTCCGATGCAATCCAGCCTTGTCGGCAAGATCCTCTTGCGAAATTCCCATCGCTTTCCGCTGCCGCCGGAGATTCTCGCCGAACACCTGTCGTACGCTTCGCTTTCGCGTCACGGATTCACGCTAGACAAAATGATGTCTTTAAGACTACAGACTTAAAGTAGCAATCATGAGGACTGCTCCGGTTTACATTACGGCTCTTGGTGCTGCGTACCAAGGCGACGCGCTTCAGCTTTTGGAGGAACTTGAGGACGAAAGCGTGAATCTCGTCTTCACGAGCCCACCATTCGCCCTGCAAAGGCAGAAAGAGTACGGGAACCGAAAAGAAGCGGAATACGTGGATTGGTTGATCCAATTCGCAGCGCTTGTTAAGAAGAAGCTCCGCGCTGATGGCAGTTTTGTCCTCGATCTCGGCGGGGCTTACTTGAAAGGAGTTCCTGCTCGGAGCCTTTATCCATTTCGCGTTCTCACGCGATTTTGTGATGAGTTGGGATTCGTGCTTGCGGAGGATTTCTATTGGTTCAATCCATCAAAACTCCCCAGTCCAATCGAATGGGTGAACAAGCGTAAACTTCGCGCGAAAGACGCCGTGAATACCGTTTGGTGGTTCTCGAAAACGGCTTGGCCGAAGGCGGACGTAACGAAAGTTTTAGCGCCTTACAGCGAGCGTATGAAAAAGCTGATCGCTGATCCCGACGCATTCTATACACCAAAGAAACGCCCGAGCGGGCATGACATCGCATCCGCTTTTGGAAAAGATAATTCGGGCGCCATTCCTTCCAATCTCTTACAGATCGCAAACTCGGAATCTAATGGCCGTTATTTGAATGGATGTGCAGCCGTCGGCGTTGCCGCACATCCTGCGCGGTTTCCTGCAAAGCTACCCGAGTTTTTCATTCGTTATCTCACTGATCCCGGAGATCTAGTCGTCGATATTTTTGCTGGCTCAAATACCACTGGGGGAGTGGCGGAGCAGGAAGGGCGACGCTGGTTCGCCTTCGAACTCGATTTGAGTTATTTGGCAGCCTCCGCCTTTCGCCTCATTCCGCTGAATGCATCAGAGGAAGAAATGAAGGAAATCTATCGGAAGATTCTTCACCGTGAAGCAGCCGATCTGCGGGAAAAACGAGCGCAGTTAAGCTTGCTGGATTATCCCGAGGCGCCGTACGCAGAAAAGGTGTCGCGCCGCAGCAAACGTTGATTCCAACGGTTCGCACGCATCAGACTTGCCGATATAAATATTTTCGATCGATGTTTGCATCAAAGTATCGGCCTTTTGAGCCGGCAGACAGCAATTCACGATATACTTGTTCTGAGACATTTTCGTACTCGTAAATCTTTCCGGACGTAAACTCGATTTCTAAGACAGCGCGGAGAGGGTCGTAGCCGACTACTCGTATCATCGATGAAATTACCCGCGTTCGATCCATCGGAACGCAACTTCGAAATACGCGACGATTAATCAATTGCCTTCATCGTGGCCCGACCACTTTAGCGATCCAGACAATCTCGTGCTTGATTGATCGCCTGGCCAAGTATGAACCGACAGCAAGCGCATAGTTCGTTGGGTCGATCAAGCATGGACTAAGATTCGCAATATCTTCAAAGGTGTCCAATTCCCTAACTGTATATGGCCCCGATGGTCCGAGAAACTCAGATTCGGGATAGCCAAGGGAGATAAACGTGCGGAGCATCGGTACATGCTCTGCATTGTTGATTATGCCGCCGGCTAAATTCCAGGTTTCGTCGTCATCAGCCCAAATCCGGAAAGTAGGAAAGCCTAGCGGTATTAGATTCAGATGTAGTAGTTCGTGAACGAGACCTGCTTCCTGACGGCTGTTTCGACGGATCACCAGGTTGGGCTGAAGGTCCCCGACCTTTTTCGACATCAAAAATTTCTCTATTTCAATATGAAAGCTATTCGGATGATCGACGTCGATGTTCGGTCTCCGGCAGATAAGCTTCCGATCAAAGAACTGCCAAAGACTGCACGCAAGCATTCGAGCTTTGAAGCTATCCCCTACGATCTCAAGCAGGCTTGAGAGGTTCTGTTGTTCGAAGGGGACTACTAGCATTATGTCGTAAGAGATCGCGGCACTTCATGCGGTCGTTAGCGCAAGCGGCTCGCGCACGACTTCCGCTCCGCGCAAGATTCTTCGGCCGACTCGCGATTCGCCTGAAGGACCCATCGCCACCGCCTCTTTCAAATTCTCACGCGCTTCTTCGAGGGTCGCGCCTTGCGTGTTTGCGCCACGCAACTCTTCGACGAATGTCGCGTAACCCTCGGGGAATTCGCGGAACACCGCCGTGAGCTTGATTTTCATGCCGCTCTTGAAATTAGGTCGCCGCGATCACGAGGCTTCAGGCTCGCGCACCCGCGCAATCTTGTTTTCGGCCATGTCCTGCTCGGCTTGGCGGACCGATTCTTCGAATTCTGGGGTAAACGCCAGACCGTCTTCAGCTTTGACTTGCTCCCAAGGGATAAGCGGTTTGCCGGCATTTTCCGCGATGGCGGCTTCGAGGTCGCGCAGGTCTTCCAAGTCTTCGATCCGCTGCTGGACTCGCGTTCGTCTCATGGCTTCGGCACATCTAAGTCTTTGCAGATTTTGTTGGCGAGGAAATCGACGATCTCGCGGTGGCGTGGGACGGCTGAGGACTTCTGGGCGCGCCGGTTGACGTAGATCGTGTGGTTGCTGCCTTCGCGCAGAAATTCGCAGCCGTGCTTTTCTAAATGTCGAAGGAGCTCGCGGCGCTTCATGCTGTCGTGAGCGCCAGGGGTTCGCGCACGACATCCGCTCCACGCAACGACTCTTCGGCCAGCTCGCGATTCGCCTGAAGGACCATCGCCACCGCCTCTTTTAAATTCTCACGCGCTTCTTCGAGGGTGGCGCCTTGCGTGTTGGCGCCTGGCAACTCTTCTACGAATGCCGCGTATCCTTCCGGAAACTTGCGGAACACTGCGGTGAGCTTGATCTCCATGTTGCTGTTGTAGCATGAAAATCCATGGGCGAAAAGCTACGGCGGTTTGGAAAGCGCCGCTCCTTGGTGCTCGCGCTCGAATGGAACGAGCGCGAGGTGACGTTCCCTTAGATCAGCGCGCTGCTGGTTCTTTTTCGGCAGATGCGGGTTTCTTCATTGCATCGCCGTTTCCGGATGAGCCACTGCCGGTGAATTGGCGGATGAATTCTTCCAGCGGTTTGGAGCTGGCGGCATTTTCCTGGATGTTGATGCCGGCTTTTTCGCTCAGGATCAGGCTGAGCAAGGTCTCGAGGACACTGCCGCTGCCTTGTTGTTCGCCGGGCTTGGTGCCGCCGCCGTTGCTGATGAAGAGACGGCTCGGGACGAGCGGTTGGACGCTTTGGGAGAAGCGGTCGGCGAAGACGTTGAGCGCGTAAAGACGCGGGTCGCGATAGGCGCCGACTTTTTGCAAAGTGACGGCGGCTTCGGCGAGACCGACCTGGGCGATGCGTGAGGATTCGCCTTTACCGATCAATTCCTTGGAGCGCGCTTCGCCTTCGGCAAGCGTGACCTGTTTCTTCGCCAACTGTTCGGCTTCGGCGAACTGGGCTTCACCGCGATTGGCGGCGATCGCGACGGCGATCGCGCTTTGGGTCAGCTCGGTCTGGCGTTCGGCTTTCGCTTTCGCTTCGTTGAGCGCGACCTGTTGTTGCGCGGCTTCTTCCTGTTTTGCGTAGGTGGCGCGTTGTTCGTCGGCCAACCGGCGCATGCGGAGTTGGTCAAAGAGTGTTTCGATCGGGTCGGCCTGGCCGGCGGCGATCTCACGCGATTCGGGCCGGCCGATCAGGACCGCGACGACATTGATGTCGTACTTTTGGAAACGCGCGCCAAGTTCTTCGGTGGCGTGCCGCTGGATTTCTTCGCGCTTCGTCAGCAGGTCGAGCATGTGCGAGGTCTGGGCGACGTCGCGGAAGTAAGCGGTCAGGATTGGATCGAGCGTCTGCGTGATGAGGCGCTTCACATCGCCGAACCGCTGCACGACCGACGGCGCTTTCTGATAGTCGATGTGCAAGACGAGCGAGAGCGGCAGGCGCGGCTCATAACCGTCGGCCGTGATCAGGTCGATGCTGGTCAGGTCTTCGTCGTAATGGTGCGCTTCGGTCTGGCCGCTGATCCAGCGCAGGACGAAGTTGATCGTCGGGACGAGCTCGACTTTCACCGCGTACGGGTTCAACGCGTACTTGCCGGGCGTGAGCGCGGAGCGCCAGACACCGCGGTGGCCGGGCTCGACCTGTTCGCCGTAACGGAACGATTCGCCGGTGGTGTCGTCGCCAGCAGCGCCGTGATACGACACGACCACGCCGACGTAACCGATCGGGATCAGCGTCTTGGCCTTGATCTCGACGGTGCCGAACCAGCGGTTGATGAAGAACGTGCCGTCGGTCAAAACCTGGAGCTGTTTACCGCGCTTGCCTCCGAGTTGGAGGAACGCTTCCGGATCCTGGAAATAATTGTGATCCTTGCCAGGAATCGCCTTCACTTCCGGCGCGATGATTTCGCCGGAGCCGATAGTCGGACCATCTTGGATGCTCACGACGCCAATCGTGTCGATGTTCGGATTGAAGTCGGGTGATGCCGCGGCCAACGATGGCGGCGAGCCGGCTTCGCTCGCGCTCGTGTCAGCGAGGTTCGCATGGAAACGACTTTGCCCGGCGCCGATGACGACCGGATCGAAGGCACGCAACGAAGCGAGCTGCGCTTTCCACGATTCGTAACGGTCGGCGGATTCTTTTACCGGCCCCGAGAACACCCGTTCTTCGGTGATGACCACGAAGAGCGCCAGGTTAATGGCGTAAACGCCTTCACGCAGAATGCCGCGCTGCCGGCCGCGTTGACCCTGCGCTTCAAGAAAGCGGCTCGCGTCCTGGAAGTGATTCGAGTCGACGGTGCGGCCGAGGGTTTGGACCGGCTCGAGCGGCACGCCGTCCCGCGCGTAGACGTAAGCCATCTTGCCCTCGGCGACGACCACAAGCGTTTCCTTATGAATGCGGTATTGCCAGGGATATAATCCGAAGTGAATACCGCCGCGCAGGAAGGGAGCCTGGAAACCGGCTTCGCCATGGCGCGCAATGATCTGACCTTCCCGGAGCGAACCTTTGCCGCTCCAGATCTTTTCGATCACGCCGACCTGCGTGTGCGGAATGTAAACAATTCCGAGCAAACGCGGCAGGCAGACTAACAGGACCAGGATTCCCAAACCGCCCAACCACAAAACCCACGAGGTTTCGGGAAGTGAGAGAGCGAGGTGATTCATATTTGTTATTCCTTTTCTAACTGTCACCGCGTTAGACAGTGCGCCGCGCCGGTGGCTGAATTCGTTCAACGGATTTTTCCGAATAATTTTCCGGAATGGGCATGCCGGTTGTTGCCGTCGAGGAACGCGAACGGGACGCGCTTTGCTAACACGCGATTACTTCGAGGGTTCTGCGGATTGGCATATGGATTGATTTCAGAATCCACGAATTTTGCTCTTACTTAACCGGCGCGAATCTGCCTAAATCTTGGTTCGCGCGATGAGCACAACGGCCGAAACACAACAGGCGAATCCTCTCCGCGAGGGCCTCGCAACGCGAACCGTGCCGCAGGCGTGCACCGTCGTGATTTTCGGTGCGACCGGCGACCTGACGATGCGGAAACTAATTCCGGCGCTTTACAATATCGCGGCGGACGGAGAATTGCCGCCACAGGTGGCGGTCATCGGCTTCGCGCGGCGGCCGAAGACCGATGAAGAGTTTCGGAAGGAGCAGGAGGAATCGACGAAAAAGTTTTCGCGGCAGCAGGTGCGCGATGAAATCTGGGACGGGTTCGCGCAGGCACTCTTTTATCACCAAAGCGAATTTCACGACGCAGCGGGCTACAAAAGTTTGGCGGAACGACTCGAGAAAATCGACAAGGAGCGTGGCACCGGCGGGAACCGATTGTTTTATCTCGCCGTCGCGCCCGACCAGTTCGAAGCCATCCTGAAGAATCTGAAGGACGCGGGCTTGAATGAGCCGCGTGATGGCGGCTGGGCGCGGGTGATTGTCGAGAAACCGTTCGG
>DASQPH010000065.1:0-4731 GCA_035644055.1 Chthoniobacterales bacterium | reverse complement strand
GGATCGGTCGCAGCCGCGGAAAGCACGTCGGAAACGGCGGTCACCCCAGCGAAAGTTACCCTCAAGATCAACGGCCAGACGCACCCGCTCGAAATCGATCCGCGGACGACGTTGCTCGACGCGTTACGCGAACATTTGCAGCTGACCGGGTCGAAGAAAGGATGCGACCACGGCCAGTGCGGCGCGTGCACCGTTCTCGTGAACGGCCGGCGGATTAATTCCTGTCTCAGCCTCGCGATTGTCCACGAAGGCGACGAGATCACGACGATCGAAGGGCTCGCGAACGGCGAGCAGTTGCACCCCGTCCAGGCTGCATTTCTGGAGCACGACGGATTTCAATGCGGGTACTGCACGCCCGGCCAAATCTGCTCCGCGGTGGCGTGCATCGCGGAAGGTCACGCGAAATCGGACGCCGAAATTCGCGAGTGGATGAGCGGCAATCTTTGCCGTTGCGGCGCGTATCCGAACATCGTTGCTGCGATAAAGGAGGCGCAAACGAAGTCATGAACCCGTTTGCCTATTTGCGTGCGAATGATGCGGCTGGAGCAGTGAACGCCATCGCGGCCAAGCCGCGGACGAAATTTCTCGGGGGCGGGACGAACCTGATCGACCTGATGAAAATGGGTGTCGAGACCCCGGCGCAATTGGTCGATATTACCCGGCTGCCGATGGCGCAGATCGAGGAATTGCCGGACGGAAAAGGCGTGCGGATCGGCGCGCTCGCCCGGAACTCGGACGTGGCGGAGCATGATTTGATTAAGCAGCGCTATCCGCTGTTGAGTCAGGCGCTGCTGGCAGGAGCGAGTCCGCAATTGCGCAACATGGCGACTGTCGGCGGGAATCTGATGCAGCGAACGCGCTGCTATTATTTCTACGACCCGGCGTTTCCGCAGTGTAACAAACGCAGTCCGGGTAGCGGCTGCGGTGCGCTCAAGGGATACAATCGTATTCATGCGATCCTCGGGCAGAGCGAGCAATGCATCGCGACGAATCCGAGCGACATGAACGTCGCGCTCGCCGCGCTCGACGCCGTTGTCCGTGTCCAGGGACCGAAAGGCGAACGCGAAATTCCGTTCGCGGATTTTCACCGGCTAC
Organism: Chthoniobacterales bacterium; assembly: GCA_035644055.1. Classification (GTDB taxonomy): domain Bacteria; phylum Verrucomicrobiota; class Verrucomicrobiia; order Chthoniobacterales; family UBA10450; genus AV80. The sequence goes on along the minus strand of DASQPH010000065.1, from coordinate 3,636 downwards.
CGGGCAGCACTCCGAACGTCGATACGAATTTGAAGGACGACGAGTTGATTACGGCGGTGGATTTGCCGGCCATCCCATTCGCGACGCGTTCGCACTATTTGAAAATCCGCGATCGGGCGAGTTATGCGTTCGCGATCGTCAGCGTGGCGGCGGCGCTGGAAATCGATGCCGGTAAGAAGATCACGGCGGTGCGAGTCGCGCTCGGCGGTGTGGCGCACAAACCGTGGCGGGCGCAGAAAGCAGAGCAGGAGCTGGTCGGGAAGAACGCGGATGAAAAGACGTTTCGGGCCGCTGCGGACGCGGAGCTGGCGGCGGCGAAGGGTTACGAACACAATTCATTTAAGATCGAGCTGGCGAAGCGCAGCATTGTCCGGGCGTTAACAACTGTGGCGGGGATGAACTCATGAGCGAGGACTCTTCAGTCGGGGGAGCGCACGCGTCTCGCGTGTTGGTTTCGGCGTCTCGCCGAAACAGTCTTTCCGGGAAAGTTCGCGATGGCGAGACGCCATCGCCCACACGCGAGACGCGTGCGCTCCCCAGGCTTCTGATATGAGCGCGGCGACCATAGGACCAGCACGAAGCCGGGTGGACGGGCGTTTGAAGGTGACCGGGGCGGCGAAATACTCGGTCGAATTCGAAGCGCCGAAATGCGCCTACGGCTGGACGGTCGAGAGCAACATCGCGAAAGGAAAAATCACGGCGATCGATACGAAGGCGGCCCAGGCCGTGCCCGGCGTGCTGGCGGTGTTAACCCATCTCAACATGCCGAAGTTCTCGCAGCCGCCGAAGAAAGAAGAGCGCGGTCCCTCCAGCGGCATCCGGAATGAGGAGCGTTTTCCGTTGAGCGACGACGGCGTGCATTACGCCGGCCAGTATGTCGCGCTCGTGGTGGCGGAAACGATTGAACAGGCGCGCCACGCCGCGTCGTTAATCAAAGTCAGTTACGCGCCGGAAGAGCCACTGCTTACGATGGAGGCAGCCGCAAAAAAAGCGGAGCAGCCGAAGAAGAACAACGACACGCCGGTGCAGCTCAAGAAGGGCGACGCGGAGGCGGCGCTGAAAGACGCGAGTTTGGTCAAGATCGAGCAGACCTACATCACGCCGACAGAAACGCACAACCCGATCGAGATGTCGGGCACGATCGCGCATTGGGAGAGCGATAAAAATCTGACGCTCTACGACGCGACCCAGTTTGTGAAAGGCGTGCAGAACATTCTCGCGCGCTCGTTCGGGCTCGAGCGAGAGAATGTGCGGATCATTTGTCCGTTCGTCGGCGGCGCATTCGGCTGCAAGGGCGCGGTCTGGATGCATGTCCTGCTCGCGGCGATGGGCGCGAAGGTCGCTGGCGTTCCGGTGAAATTGCATGTCACGCGCCGGAATATGTTTGTCGGCGCTGGACATCGAACGCCGACACGGCAGACGCTTTCATTGGCGGCAACGCGCGAGGGAAAACTGCAGGCGATCAGGCACGTCAGCGAAACGCTCACCTCGCCGGTGGGGCAGTTCACGGAATCGTGCGGCTCGCGCTCAACTGGATTGATGTATGAGAGCCCATCGATTCAGGTCGAAGAAACGGTTTATCCAGTCAACGTTTCCACGCCGACGTTCATGCGCGCGCCGGGCGAATGTCCCGGCACTTACGCGCTCGAATGCGCGATGGATGAGCTGGCGGTCGCGTTGAAGATGGACCCGGTCGCGTTGCGGCTGGCGAACCACGCCGATAATCATCCGACGAAAAACATTCCGTTTAGTGCGAAGCACCTGAAGGAGGCGTATCAGCTCGGCGCGGAGAAGTTCGGCTGGTCGAAACGAAATCCGGAGCCACGCTCGATGCGGGACGGCGACCTGCTCGTCGGCTGGGGAATGGCGACCGCGACTTATCCCGCCCACAAGATGAGCGCCGCGGCCAAGGTGATTTTGCGCGCGGACAATTCGGCGACGGTCCAATGCGCCACCCATGATCTCGGGACCGGCGCTTACACCGCGCTTACCCAAATTTCTTCGGAGCAACTAGGACTTCCATTCCAGAAAGTCACGTTCGAGCTCGGCAAATCCGACTTTCCCTTTGGGCCGGTGGCGGGCGGATCAAACACAACCGGCACCGTCGGCACGGCAATTCACGAAGCGGCGGTCCTGTTGCACAAGGCACTCGCGGAACTCGCGGTGAAAGATTCGAAGTCGCCGCTCTATAACGCGAAGCTCGACGACATCGCACTCGTGAGTGAAGGCCGGATCGGGATCGTAACCGAGCAAGCCAAATCCGACAGTTTCACGGACATTCTCAAGCGCGCCGGAAAAGATTCGATCGAAGTGCAAAGCAAGGAGACGCCGCCGGAGCAAAGCAAGACGAACGCGTTCCAATCGTGGGGCGCACATTTTTGTGAAGTGAAAATCGATCCGCTTCTGCCGCGAGTCCAGGTGACGCGGGTGGTGAGCGTGATGAATTGCGGCCGGATCGTGAGCGCGAAAACCGCGCGGAGCCAGATCATGGGCGGGGTGACGATGGGAATCGGGATGGCGTTGATGGAGGAAACTTCCTATGATCCGGCAACGGGTTTGCCGGTGATTCGCAACCTGGCTGATTACCACGTGCCGACGAACGCCGACGTGCCCGAGATCGACGTCTCATTCGTCGGCGAACCGGATTTCAAATTCAATCCGATCGGCGCGCGCGGCATGGGCGAGATCGGGATCACTGGAATCGCGGCCGCGATCGCCAACGCCGTTTATCATGCAACCGGCAAACGCGTCCGGGACTTGCCAATTACGCCGGATAAGCTGATTTAGTTTAACGAAGGGCGACTGCCTCATCGCTCCCTCGGTCGCCATGAGCGAAATCGCCATTACCGTCAACGGCGCGAAACGCGTCGTGAACGTCGAGGAAGACACGCCGCTGGTCTGGGTGTTGCGCGACACACTTTCGATGACGGGCACGAAATTTGGGTGCGGCGTCGGCGTTTGCGGATCGTGCACGGTGCTGGAAAACGGAAAGGCGGTGCGTTCGTGCCAGATCCCGGCGGGCGAAGCGAAAGGCCGCAGCTTCATCACGATCGAAGGGTTGTCACGTGATGCGACTCATCCGTGCCAGCGCGCGTGGCTCGAGGAAGACGTGGCGCAGTGTGGTTACTGCCAGCCGGGAATGATTTTAACGGCGTGCAGTCTTTTGCGCGGTCACCCTGATCCCACCGACGCCGAGATCGATAACGCGATGTCCGATTCGGTTTGTCGTTGCGGGACCTATCCGCGAATGCGGAAAGCAATCCGGCGCGCCGCCGCCTTGATGCGGGAGAAAAAATCATGATCGCGACCCGGCGCACTTTTCTGAAATCGGCCGCGCTTGGTGGCGCCGCGCTCGTCATTGGATTCGACAGCCGCAGATTGTTTGGGGCCGACGAGAAAAAAGATGCGAGCCCATTCAAACCGAATGGATGGGTCCGGATCGACGGCGAGGGCACGGTCACGCTCACGATCAGCAAATCCGAGATGGGACAAGGCGTTCGCACATCGCTCGCGATGATTCTGGCCGACGAGCTTGGGGCGGATTGGTCCCGGATCAAGATCGTGCAGGCATCGCCGAGCGCCGAATTCAAGGATCTCGGGACCGGCGGCAGCGGGAGCATGGAAGATGGCTGGGTC